>NZ_CEZBFX010000038.1:0-39237 GCF_982964205.1 Roseofilum sp.
AAATAGAAAATGAGTTCGAGTCTCTCTCCGCCCATAACCCAAGAACCTCTTTATCTTTGGGCCTAGACAAGCGAGATCTTTGTCAGTACTATAGTCTATTTTTTCTTAATTGAATAATCTAATATTTTTCTGAATTAGAGGAAGATAAATGTCAGCCAGCTTTTCTGCAATGGCTGGCCAAGAATAGCAGTGTTTCACTAAAGTCTGACCCTTCTGACTGAGTTTCTGGTTATCTGAGTCCAGTAACTGAGTAATTGCACTCGCTACAGATTCTCTATTACCTTCGACAACTAACCCAGCATTTGCTTGCTCAATCTCTGGAGCAATTTGTACTTCTGGGGTAACGATCGCGGGCAAACCAGCAGCCAAGGCTTCGACTACGGCAATACCGAAATTTTCCGAAAAGGAAGGAAGTACAAAAATATCGGAGCCTTGCAGGACTAAATCTTTATCTTGGCCAGCAACAAAACCAGTAAACCGGGTGCATTTTTGTAAGTCTAATTGATGGAGTAATTGGTTTAATTCCTGGATATATTCAGGATCTCCAGAACCAGCAAGCAAAAGGTAAATGTTAGGATGTTTAGATTTAACTTGGTGAAGGGCTTCGATTAAAAGATCCGGGCGTTTTTTATAATGCAGGCGAGAGAGAAATAAAATAATCGGCGCGTCTAAAGGAATATCATATTTTTTCCGCAGTTCAGCTTTAGCATCAGGTTGGATTTCTGGGATTTCAACTCCTAGGGAAATGGTTACGGTAGGGGCGGTAATGCCATAATTGCGAACATCTAAGGCTTCTCCGTCGGAGGTACAGTGAATGGCGGCAGCTTGATTGAGGTTGTGCCGTTCGATAAGAAGGCTATAGAGTTGTTTTTTGCCACGACTTTGAGCTAAAGCCCAGGGGGAGAGTTGACCAATGGTGCGCCGAATATAGGGAGTTTTGTGGTATTTGGCAATAACGGCCGCACAAGTGGAAGCGTAAGAAAACAGATAATGAGTATGAATCAAATCATAATCTTGGATATGCTTCCATAACCATTGGGTGAGGGGCCAAGAAAAGAGAAAGCCTCTATCTTGAGTTAAGCTGGCACCTGACGAACTTCCGGCAGGAAAAAAGTAAATGGGAACGCCTTGATAGTCTGTTCGTTTTCCTAAAGGAACATCTAGGGGTTGTCCTGTTGCTCCGTTATCATCGGTGGTGGCAATTTCGGCGTTGATTCCTTTTTTCCGTAAGGCTTTGACCATGTTGATGACAGCATAACTGGGGCCACCCCGTAGAGGGGAGACGCTGGGAATGACATGGAGAATGTTTAGGGATTGATGGTTCACGGGAGGGAAATACCAAGATTTTGTAACCATTTCTGGAGAATAACGAGACTCCAGCGACGATACCAGGGAGTAAGGGATAGTTGACCAATGGAGGTAAGCTGAAAGAGTTCATTCCATTCTGGATCGTTGAGCCAGCGATCGAAGGGAAAGAGAAATCCTTGTTTGGGTTTGTTGATGACCCAATCTGGAAGTTCGGGGACGGCTTGAATGAGGAGTTGTTTGCCTTGAGAGAGTCTGAGGGAATGGGGAATGGTGTCAATGGTATCTAGAATAACGCGATCGAGGAAGGGAACGCGAACTTCTAAGCCCCATGCCATGCTCATGACATCGCTATCGCGGAGAAGTTGGTTTCTCATATAGCGGTTGATTTCTAGGAAGCTGACTTCATCTTCTGGGGAGGGACAAGGAGGGATTTCTAGGGTAGGTCTGAGAGTGGAGGTGTCTTGCTGAGGGCAGAAGTGATTGAGAATTTGTAAGGTTTCTGGATGGGTAAAGATGCCGCGATAGCTGAGATAGGCGTTTAAGCTGTTGGGGGGATGTTGGAGAAAGTCGCTAATTCGTTGGAGTTTAGGATTTTTTGTCCATTGATTGAGGAGTTTTCCACAGTTGAGGGGTTGGAGGAACTGGAGGCGTTTTCCCCAGGCTACCATTTTGGGGACTTGTTGAAAAGAGCTGTAACCGCCAAAAAGTTCGTCACCACCGAGTCCGGATAGGGCCACTTTTGTACCGTGTTCTCTGGCGATCTTCGAGACGCAATAGGTGTTGAAACCGTCGATGCTGGGTTGATCGATCGCCCCAATAAACTGATTCATCAGTTGACGAGCGACTTTTGCGGTAAGGATATACTCAGTATGGTCGGTTTCAAAAGTCTCGGCGATCCGTTGAGCAATGGGGCCTTCGTTCCATTGATTTTCTTCAAAGGCGATGGAGTAGGTTCGCAGTTGACCGAGTTGGGTTTGACGAGCGAGGGCGACGAGGGAGGTGGAGTCGATGCCCCCACTGAGAAATACGCCTACGGGAACGTCGCTGACAAAGTGATATTTGATGGAGTCGATCAGGGCTTGGCGAACTTGTTCTTTGGCTTCTGTGGGCGTAATGGGTTGGGGATTAAACTGGATTTGCCAATAGTGTTGTTGAGTGATATGTCCAGCTTGCCAGTGCAACCAATGACCAGCGGGGAGGGCATAGATATCTTGGATTAAGGTATCGGGTTCGGAAACGGAGCCACTGATGAGATAGGTATAAAGTCCTTTGAGGTTGAGGGTTTTGGGGGGTAAACCGGAGGCGAGGAGGGTTCGTAGTTCGGAAGCGAAGAGGAGGGTCGATCCAGATTGCCAATAGTATAGGGGTTTGATGCCGAGGGGATCGCGGGCTAGAAAGGCGGTTTTTTCCTGGTCATCCCAGATAGCGAAGGCGAACATGCCTCGAAGTTGGTTGACGCATTCTGGCCCGTGTTTTTGGTAGAGTTTGAGGATGACTTCGGTATCGGTTTGGGAGTGGAAGGTTTCGCCTTGGGCGATCAGGGTTTCTCGGAGTTGACGAAAGTTGTAGATTTCGCCGTTGAAGGCGATCCAGTAGCGCCCATGATCGGTAGACATGGGTTGATGGCCGGCGGGGCTAAGGTCAAGAATGGAGAGGCGAGTATGGGCTAAACCGGCTTGGCGATCGCCAGAAATGTAGAGTCCCTGGTCATCGGGACCTCGATGTTTGAGGGCATTCTGCATTTGGGTGATCGCTTTTTCTAGGCGATCGGGATCTGAGTAACCGATACAACCGGCAATTCCACACATAGCTTAATGAACTCCTGTTGGATGTTTTTCCTGCCAAAATTCCGATAGATGCTGGTTTAGGGTTTGTTGAAAGCGTTCAAACCCGTAAATTTCTATGACTTTTTGCCGCAGTGCTTCGGGTTGGTACATGAGAGGATTAGGATAGGTTTTCTGGAGGATTTGAGTTAGGGTTCGGGCAATTTCTTCTATATTGTCCGGGTTAACTAAGGCTCCAAGTTCGCCATGACACAGGGCATCAATTGCCCCATCTTGATTTCCACCCAAGGTGGGTTTTCCACAGGCTAGGGCTTCTAGATAAACGATACCAAATCCTTCTCCTTTACTAGGCATGGCAAAGACATCACATAGATTATAGTGGTCACAGAGTTCTTCGTCAGGAATAAAGCCAGTGAGAGTGACGTGACGGCTAAGATTGAGAGATTGAATTGCCTCTTCCACTCTGGCGCGATCGCCGCCTTTGCCCACTAGGAGATAATGAACATCGGGGCATTGTGACAATACGCTGGGGAGTGCTTGCAAGATGCGATCGTAGCCTTTGTATTGCTCGTCGGGATCGAGGCGAGCAACAGTGAGAATGATGGGTTCATTAGGCTGGAGGTTATAGCGTTCTAGAAGGTAGGAGGGTTTTGGGGTAATGTGGAATTTCTCTTGGTCGAAGGTGTTGGGTAGAACTTTAAGGGTTATGGGGTTGAGGCTTTGGTCTTGAATGAGGCGATCGCGGGTATAGTGACTCACAGCAAGAATGCGATCGGCGTGTTCGAGGGCGGTTTTTAGGTTGGGGCGATCGATACTCCAAACTTCTATACCGTGGGCAATAATCCAGTAGGGAATCCCGAAGAACCTTTTCAACCAGTAAGCAACTATGGCAAAATTACAATGGGTGGCGATCGCCAATCCAGGATTTTGCCATATTCCATATCCTAGTAACTGAGCAGCAAATACTATAGTGCGAACCCTCTTTGGTAAAACCCCAGAACAGTAAAATACAGTATTCTCTGAACCCATATAACTGGGTATATAGTACCTATCGTTTTTTAGGAAAACATGATAGCTAATATCTGGGGATAAGTTCTCTAGAGCCTTTAATAAGAACGCAGAATACGTCTGAATTCCACCTTTTGATTCAAATAAGTTAGGGAACCACAAGTGCAAAAACACTGATTTCAACTGTTTTGTTTTTTGGCGATCCACTTACACTCTTATCCCCTATAAAATTCTTAATATCTTCTTTTTAACAAATCTTTTTGTCGATTCAGGTAATAAGATTGACAATTTCCGTCTAACGGCTAGTTCTATCTCGTTCCAATATCGATCAATCTGATTTACTTCCTCATCATTGATAGTTATCAATTTTTTATGCTTAATAATGGAGTATAGAAGGTGATCGGTTAAGTCTTTTTCTTGGAATTTTTTGGGTTTTCTTGCCTTCATAAAAACACCAGGCTGATCTGGATCTTTCTCCAAAATTTCTATAGAAAAATCAGAAAATATTACCTCCATATCTGAAACTTGATAGCGCCAGTAATCCGCTGGAGCACTATGATAAGGGAATCCTTTTGATCTTGTAGTTAGTAGCAAAATCCCATGTGGTTTTAAAACATTTTTCAGATTGCTAATCACCGTACGCCAGTCTTGTACGTGCTCAACCACTTCTGTACAAATCAATAGATCGAATTGTTCAGCACCGTAATGCTTGACTAAATCCTCAGCATTAGACACCTCGTCAACTCCCGGCCCCATAGCAATATCCACACCTTTATAGCTCAAAGGTTCTAAAGCTTCAACCATAGACCTTAAAGAACCATTAATGTCATACGCACCCACTTCAATTACTGATTTTCCTCGAACATCTTCAGACTTTAAAATTTTATTCGCGAATTCGATACAAGATTGGTCACACATTTTTATTTTCCCCTCATTCAATGGTCATTTATCTTAAGTAGAGCAGGTACACTCTTGCTAAGATGATAGCAAAAAAAACAATTTATGACAACATAGCACTCACTTGATTTTGGAGTGTTTTTCGATATTGACTCCACGTTAACTTTTCAGCTTTTATACGAGCAGCTTTTCCCATGGCTTTTAATGCTCCAGGATTATCAATACACCATTCAATTTTTTCTTGCAACGCTTCACTATCGCGAATGGGGATAATAAATCCTTCAACTCCATCAGTAATGATATCTGGACCGGCTGTATTCGGGGTAGTAATTATGGGAATACCACAAGCCATAGCTTCTAGAATCACTAAACCAAATCCTTCAACTAAAGAAGGAAAAATAAAGACGCTAGCACTGCTATAATACTGGTTGAGAGTATAGTGAGGAACAGGAGGAATATATCTAAACATATCTTGATATTTATTGAGCCATCCAGATGGAAATTCATTAATACCAATTAGACAGAGTTCTGCATCCAACCTCCTTAAATTTTTCCAAGCTTTCAACAAATAGTGAATCCCTTTTCGAGGTTCAACACGACCGACATAGAGAGCGCGAAAGAGATCGTCACGTTTTAGTTGGGGACGGAAATAGTCTAGAGGCGCACCATAGGGAATAACACTAATCTTTTCTGGATTTACACCAAAATTGAGTAAGGATTGACGAGTGATAGAGGAGGCAACAAAAATGCGATCGGCTAACTCAACTTCTTCTTCTTTACGCCTGAGTTTCCACTCAGTTTCTTTCGTACCTTGTAGGGCTGGAGCTAGGTCGGGGAATCGTTCAGCTTCTTGTGCTTGAATATCTCGACTCATTTGATAAAAGAGAATCGGAAGATCGTATAGGCATATTATCCCTCGCTTTTTTGCTTCTTGAAATGTAGTAGCTGCTCCATCTTCATAGGCGTAAATAGCATGGAGTCCATCCAGATGAGATTGGGCAACTTGGCGATCGATAAAAGTATAAATCCAGTCAGTTAATCGCTGGTTATTGAGACCGAAGCGACGGGGTAAACCTGTGCGAACTAAGGCAACTCGGAGAATTTCCCACCCAGGGTAGGAGTGCATTGTAGTCTCTTCTGGAGGTATCCAGGTACGTCGGCTGAGTTCTTGAGAGATCTTCTCTTTGAAATTTGTTGGCAGTCGATTGAGCAGATCGGCGATGCTCGAATTAGGATTGTAGGCGATCGTGGTAATAATTTCATGCAAAAAACCACCTTCTGCTAGAGCCAAAGCCGCTTCACGAGAGTTAGGGTTCCCGGTAGGATGAATCAGGGAAATACGGTAGCTGTTCATAAGAATGGACGATCTGATATTGTTTTCGCCAATTTTCCATTTTTTCTAAATGAGGTAGGAGATAGAGGAAACCAGTCATCCACCAGTAGTAAACGTTATAAGTAATGTGGAAAACATGCTGATTCGGTAACCAAATAATTTGCATAAGAAAGGCAATCAATGCCAGATTTCGCAAAAAAGGACGCTTCAGTTTCCAGTACAAAGAAAACAGTGCAGCCATAACTGCTATTTTTAATCCATACCAAAGGATAAAACCAATTGGCCCTATTTCCAATACAATTCTCCCCATTTCAGATTCATACCCTATGGGAATAATTTCACCCATCGGTAAATTTAAAACATTTCTCAATATAGGTGTTGCTTGGTGAGTGGAGCCAATGCCAAAACTATCGAAGTGTTTAAATTGCAAGTTATTAATGGGTTCAATTACAAATAAAAGTAGGCGGATTCTTAAGTCAGAAGTTAATAAGATTCGCTCGAATACAGTTTCAACTTCTGATGCAAATATAACAGGAGTTAGTCCCACTAAAATTAGAGTTGGAGGTAGAGTCCATTGAAGGATACGCCAAACTCTATTGAACTGTCCAATGCTCTTGATGGAAAAATAACCAATCAACAGTAATCCTACCGCAAATATGATAGTTCGAGAACCGGTCATGAAGGAGTTTAAAATGAGTAATATGCCACTGGATATGACAATCAGTGTCTCCTTTTGCTGTAACTTTTCTTCTAAAAAAATAAGGGCTATACTTATGTTAAATAACAAGTAAGGGATATAGGTGTTAACATAGGAAAAAGCGCCTGTAATCCTAACATTACCCCCACCTCCAAATAGGGCCGTATTTCCTCCGGATTGCTCCAATCCTGGCGCATAGGAGTTTATGGGACTAGATGCTGGACTAAAAAATTGGATAATTCCTAAAATACCTACCGGTATAACAAATATCAATTGTTGTCTTAGAAACTCCTTGAATTCTGCTTCTGATTCGAATAGATTAGGTAACATCCAGATGATAGGTACATAATAAAAGTAGTTTTTCAGTCCCCAAATCCCCACAACAAAAGAGCCTAAACTAGGGTTAAAAACTTGGAATAAACACCATAGAAATGACAACAGAAGGAAAACATGAAAAACATCAATTTTGAATTTGAGCAACTTCTTTTTAGCAAGACCGTAATATTGAAAGTATGCTCCGAATAATACAATATCTTTTAGAAAATAAATGAATTCGCTCGCTTGAGGCAAAATCCATTTTCTCAACACACCTTCTAGAAGAATCAGGAGTAATAAGGCTTTAACCGATCGCCGCCAGTCCAGACAAGATAGATAAAAGATAACACTAACAGCAATTAAGGCAATCAGGAGTTTCATGGGTCAATCAATCTAGACTAATGAGGTAACTTTTCCAACGGCTTCTACTAAACTTTCAACATTTTCACGCGGTGACCAGGTTTCCATTCTAGTTTTTGCTGCTATACCCATGACTCGAAGCTTGTCAGGTTGGGTCAGAGTTTGTTTAAAGATAGTTGTTAAGGCATCAATGTTACCACAAGGGTAGGTAAAGCCGGTTTTACCTTCTTCTACAAGATCGTAACCTGCACCGATACGATCGCTGACGACTACGGGTATACCACAAATCATGGCTTCATTAACAGGTAACCCATAAGGTTCATATTCTGAGGAAAAAGCAAGAATATTACTGGAAGCATAAACCTCGGGAAGGTTGGAATATTTGACTAAACCCAGAAAACAAACTTTGTCTTTAATCCCTAAATCTTTTGCTTGAGCTTTTAGGTCATCTGCTAAGGGGCCATCTCCAACCATGAGTAAATAGCTATTAGGAATATTCGCCTTGGCAAAGGCTTCGATAACGTCTTGAGGTCGTTTTCGAGGAATAAATTTTGCACAGAAGACGACTACAGTGGCATCTTCTGGAATGTTCCATTTCGATCTCACTGAACTTCGAGAAGAATTCCTGGCTGTTTCGGCGATCGCGTCATTATCGACAACATAGGGAGTAATAAAAATTCGGTCTTCAGGTACGCCTAATGAATGAATAAATCGTTTGGAAGCTGTAGAAAGGACAAGCACAGCATCGGCAATTTGATTATAAAGAAAGGGTAAAACTTTTTTCTTAAGGGGAATTTTCCAATTGTCACCAGAGATGGGTTCTATATAGGTAGCATCGGTGGAAAGAATCAAAGGTTTTTTAGCTAGTTTTGCAGCAGCGATCGCCATCCAAAACGTGACATAGTTGTGGCCATAAACCACGCAGCAATCAAAGTCTTTGACTAATTTAATTAAACCAGGATTGATGAGGCCAAAAGCACTGTCTAAATTTGGTACTGGCGATCGATTGGGAACGTAAACCCAGGGATAATCTTCTAGGAGGGGGATATCAAAAACAGATTTGGTAATATATTCGGGGTTATTTTGTAGTGAATCAGTATGTAATTTTTCTTCCGGCAAAGTGCAGTAAGCGACCAAGATATCCAATTTAGGATGTTTGGCCATTAAGCGTAGGGATGCTGGATTTTGAATGGGTTGAGAAGAAACCAACAATACCCGTTTTTTCTCTGAAATCATGGTTTTAAGGTTTCCATAAAACGCTGTGCAATTACATCCCAAGCAAAATGGCTTTGGTAAATGTGGAGACTCCTTTGATGGAGATCTAGCCATAGTTTGTCATCTTGAAGGACTTGTGTCAATGCAGAGGCTAAACCTTGGAGATCGCCTGTAGGTACGAGTAAAACTCCTGCTTCAGGAATGGGATGAGCCGTTTCTGTGTCTTGATAAGCCACGATAGGAAGTCCACAGCTTAATCCGGCGATCGCCGTAGTTTTACGAGAGCAAATTTCACCCCGTACAAATAACATCACATCTGCTTCCATCAGCGCTTGAGTAATTTCTTCTGGCTTGAGTAACCCTAGAACGGAAATTTCCACGTTAGTATCCTTTAGAGCTTCTCTAAGTTCTAGTTCAGCTTCTTTTGAACCTCTTCCTAGAGTCACCAGACATAATGAATCAATATGTTTCGCAGTTTGGGACATCGCAGCAGCGATCGCCTCAACTTCATCTCCTGTAATGTCTACACTAGTCATCCCAAATACTACCACCGTCTTTGTATGCCTCTGAGAAGGGACTTCCTTAGACTTCACTGTCATCAAGTCCAGTTCCGGCATATTTGAGCCTACAGGGATAAATGTACATTGAGATGAAGCAACGGGGAGCCAGGTTAATTGCTCTAGATCGACATTAAAAATTGAGCGATCGCTCATTCCTATGGCAGTGCGAATTGTCCAAACTTGGATCGCACTCCTAATTTTGGCTTTTAAATTATTTCCAGGATACCCCTGGACTTCATGAAACATAATAGCAACTCTAATCTGACGAATTCGTAGAAGTTGTAAAACAACTATGAATAGGATAGGTAATGCTAATTCAGACCAAGCAGCCGCTGTATACTGAACGATTACCCATTGTCCATACCAACTCTCACTTTCTTGCCATAGCCAAGTTAGCGCTCTCAACCATCCTTGTTCTTTCCAAGGCACCCATTGCAGTGTTAGCTGTACATTTTTTCCTTCCATTGCCTGCTTCAATTTTGTACAATAGTCTACCACTCCATCCGCTAAGGCTTGTTGCTGCCCAAGTAAAGCTATTAGCTTATTTTTTGTTTCTTTTTCGGTCATTTAATACTTTCCTTTCGAACTTCTTCTAACCAACTTATATACTGAGCTTCCAGTTGCTTCACTGCCCAATCCCAATGTAAGCATTGAACTCGTTGATATCCATTTTTGGCAATGTACTGGCGCAATGATTCGTTTAATAAAAGTTGTTTTACCCCCTCATATAGAAATGGAGAACAAGGCTGTTCGAGAACAACCGCTTCTTGATGATTCTTGAGACTAACAGCAAACCCAGTTTTAGCTGCGACAATTGCAGAACCGCAAGCCATTGCTTCAGGCATGACTAATCCAAAGCTCTCATATATGGAGGGGACAACTAGAATCGATAGACTCTTATATATTTCTTTCAATTCTTCTTTATTGGCAACAAAAGGTATGACTTCTATTCGAGAGCATAATTCTAGAGGAAAGTATTCTTCTTTCTTAAACGATTTTCCAACTCCAATTAATTGGAAAACACAGTCTGGAAAATCCACCAGCAACCGAGGGATATCAGTACCAATAACTTTAGTCCCCTTACGTGCGATCCAAGAACCACAATAGCCTATAATTTTTTTTCTTTCAAATTCAACCGTTAATCCTAAATAATTCTTTAATAGGCACGGTTCTATAGCCATAACTCTATCTTCATTCTGGTATTGATGCTTAACGACATAATTGCGTTCATTCTCACTTACAGTTACGATAGCATCCACACTGGTAAAGGCATATTTGAACCAAGCACTTTGATTGAATTGATACCATTTTGCCAACGGATTTTCAACCCAACCGTACTGAGAACCTTCAATCAAGGTTTGATAAAAATATGTTTCCAATCCATTTGAGTGACTAACGAGTAACTTTTTTTTGTTTCTACTTCTACTCAATAGTCTGGCAATTAACCAAGATTCTCCACCGTAAAATTCAACTATATCATAATTTTTCTTGGTTAATTGTCGTTTTGTAAACAATAACATACCAATAGTTTGGCGATAATGGGTAGCTCTACCCTTAAAAAACTTTAGAACTTCGTAAGAATCTGGTCCGAACAAATCTACATCGTGGTCTCGTTCTTGCAAGCCATAACAAAAATTTGTAATCACATATCCTGAACCAGAGTTTTCAGCCAAGGGACAGTTACTTATTGACAATATTTTCATAAACTAATTTATTGAATAAATCAAAATTTTTCTTTAGAATTATATATATTTTAAACTATTTGGTTGTATTTTCCTGTTTGAAATAGTTTTCCATATTTTTGACCCAGTTCTCTCGTTTTCTGGTAATCAACAAAAGTAAAACCAGCTTTTCGGATATTTATAGAACCTAGAAATGCAATCCACCAAAAATAAATTAAGCACTCAGATTTTTTCAAAAAATTTGGCAAATAGAAAGCGTAAGTGAGATACGATAAAAGGAAGTGACCTTTACAGAGCATTTTAGGATCTCGGATAATGATAGGTGTTTGGTGAATGACGTGAGTTTCTGAACAGTACCTGATTCTGTACCCTAACGCTTTTAGCCTGGGGCCGAACTCTAAATCACAAACATATCCAAAAGCTTCTAAAAAGTGGTGGTACTCAAATATTTTCCTAGGATAAATAGAAGCTCCACCGCTAATCCCCATACAGTCATCAAAATTCTCTATGGGTTTGTGAAAGCCACGAGGTTGAATTTCTCCTGGTAACTGGAAGAGAGATTGAGTTCCAGGAATTTCACAATATTCACCTAAAGTCCAAATGCTATTAGGATCGGACTCTAATAGATTTTGGATGATTTTAAAATGATTTTCAGGAAATGTATGATCGTCATTAACTATACGAACATGGGTTCCGTGACAAGCGTCAACTGCATTATTAAGATTAGCTTGTAAACCTCGACGAGGGCCGGTAATATATTGACAGTTCCAACCCTTTGCTATCGCTTCTATTTCCGGTGCCATTTCCGGATCGGAATCATCGGAAACGATTACTTCAAAAGGTTGAATGCTTTGCGATCGCAAACTTTCTAAACATTGACTTAAGAGTTCTGGGCGGTTCCGAGTGACTAAAGCGACACTTAGGGTGATTTTTTCTGAGTGATTAGACATGATCGCACCATAGAAAACTATACTAACCAAGCTTTCTCCTGGGGAGTATTCCGAATATTGCTTGCCCAAAATTCACCAGCTTTACCATCTGGAAATGAAGTCCAATTATCTATCACAAATCCACGTTCTTTAAGCAGTTCTAGCCCTAATTCTGGATATCCACTTTGACACGTATGAAATTCTCCTACAACATATTTTACTTTTTCCAAGGAAATAGATTTCAGTATTTCATATTCAGATCCTTCACAGTCCAGCTTGAGCAAGCTAATACTTCCTCCTAATTGAGCAGTAACTTCATCAAAAGCAATCATCTGGCACTGAGATTTTTGAGATGAATCTTCTCCTGTCATTAGGATAGAAGAAGCGGTCAAATCTTCTTGGAAAGTGAGGTTTACTTTTTTAGTAGTTCGTCCCACAGCATAAGAAGAGATTTCCACATTCAAGTTCTGTAAATTTTTCTCTAAGTCAGGCAATACTTGCGAACAAGGTTCATAAGCGTAAATTTTAGTTTGAGGGAAGAGAGTAGCCGCATGAACTGAAAAAACACCAATATTGGCTCCAATATCAACAATATTATCTATGGACTTAAACCGTTTAAGTCCATAGCAATCATTTAGCACAATTGCCATTAGCATAGTAAGAGCATATTGACCAGAAACAGTTCTCTGAACTCCATTAATATAGTAATTACAAGTTTCTGGTACCTGACTTGGGCGAAAGTACCTTCTTGTCAATTGCATAACAGCATAACTACGCAAGATTTTACCTAACATAAAAACTCTCCACCACTTGATCTTGGTAAAATGTTAATTTTTCCCCGATTCAAATTCTTTAACCCCGATTGTAATTGTATCGATAGAGTAAGGAATTGGCCACCCTAATAATCTCTTCACGACACTTTTATAGATAGGTTGTGGGATAAATGATGTTGCTGGAACCATTCGTCTACTGGCCGTTGATGTGACTTCTAATGTTTCCGATATACTCAGTTCAACATTAAGCCCTGCATGTTCATAAAGAGCTTTCATCCCTTCTGGATGAATTCTCCAGCAATCAACAGGGGCTTCGTGATAAGGCCAGCTTACAGGACCAATTGTAATTACTTTACCTCCTACTTTAGAGATTCTAGATAACTCTTCGACCCAAAGCCAAACTTTTCTAATATGTTCTATCACCTGACCTGAGATAATGATATCAAAGGTCTCACTGGCAATCGGATAAGCATACTCACTATCTACTCTATAGGTTAATTCTTCATTCGATATCATATCTAGTGTTTCCCAAGTGATTGTGTCATTTCCCACTATTTCTTGGTAAGTTGATGGATGTCCCTCCGGTCCAATTTCCAGAACTCTCATATTATCCTTGAATAAGGACTTGGCATATTTTTGAAAAAGTAGTTTGCTGTTTGGGTGCATTGAAAATCGACTCCTCAAGTTTTTGGACTAAGTTTTACTGAATCAGCGACAGGTATAAGTTTGGGAAATTCTCAATTTTTCTGAATAGATTGTAGATATTGTGAATAAAGTTGCAAGTGGTCTTTAGCGATTTTTGGCCAAGAAAAAATGGATGAAACTTTATGGCAATTTTGAGATAACTGATTGTATTTTTTTTCATCTAACTGAAGCAATTCAATCAATTTCGCCGTAAATTTTCCTAGGTCTCCAACAGGAATCATCAGAGACGGATCTAAAGGGCGTAACATATCGCGAGGACCTGGGACATCGTAGGCAATCGTAGGCAAACCGCAAGCAAGCTTTTCTAATACAGCAAATCCAAAACCCTCCATATAACTAGGAAAAGCACCTATGGTTGCCTCAGATAGGAGTTGTGGTAGCATATCGCTTTCATAACTGGGGATTATTTCTATCCAATCATAAGCTGGCATGTTGAGATCCTGCAATACTTCTTTAGGGCTTAAACCAGTGCCTAAAAATAGAAAGCGTACGTCAGGTACTTGAGCTTTTGTCCTCGTAATAATCTCTGGCCAATCTTTAGATCCTTTACGAGGTGTCCAGTAGCCAATAAATGCGACTTGTTTATTAAGGAGCCTGATCCCACCTGGTTGGGTAACTTGGAAAAAAGCCTTCTGCCGCTGCTCAGAGAGTCCAAAGGGAAAAAAGACAGATTTGTAACCAAGTCCTAGAATATCTCGTACATAGTTTAGTTCATCCCCATTGGGGAGATTAATTAAGTCACAGGTTTTTAAGCTGCTTAAGTAGTAAGGAAACTCTCTCTGTTTCCTCCAAGAACGCAGCAACTTTGTAATTGGGTTTCCTTTTTTTTTCTGTGGCCACTTGACTGCTTCGAGTTTAAAATAGTTCTCGCAAAAGGCATATAAGCCTACAGATCGTGCAACTAGCAATCCCTGAAAGTTCAATTCTGCTTTAGAGAACGGCAAATTTCCTTGATGAGCATCAATGACATCGAAGGACTTACCATTAGCTCGGATGAATTCTTTAGCTTTAGTTGAAAAACTAGGACGAATCAACTCAGATATTCGTGATGATTGAGCATTGGGAAACGCATCATTAACATCAAATTTCTCAACCTGATGTCCCATTTTACAAAACTCATCTGCTAATTCTAACTGAACTCTTGAACCGCCTAAATTTCGGTTCCAAGGTACATGGAGTACCATTAAAATTCTTAAGGACCGATTCATAGGGAGTTTGCAATACCTTGGTAAAGTTCTAAATGCTTTTTCACAACGATTGACCAACTAAAATTATTGGCAATCCATTTTATAGAGTGTTTTTGATATTCTTGATAGTCTTGGGATGATAATTGGATAAGGTGCTGTAGAGCCTTGGCGATCGCCTGGCCGGAATTTTGCTCTACAACTAGTCCTGTCTTACCATGATTTACAAATTCATGCATAGCTCCCGCATCGGTACATATAACCGGTGTACCAGATGCTTGAGATTCCAACAGCGTAAATCCCATTAATTCCGGAACGGCAGTATAGTCACCATAGCAAGTGGTGTGGACAGAAGGCAACACTGTTACAATAGCACTGCGATATTCCTGTAGCAAGCGGCGATCATCAGCATCTTGAATAAATTCAACTGGCAGTCCTTCCGCGATTTTCCTCAAGTATCTGTAGAATTTTTGGCTTATATCTCCCTTGATGCGACCAACAATAGTCAATTTATAATCTGAAACTGCTAAAAGTTTAAACCCTTCAATTAAATAATTAATGCCTTTATGGGGAATAACTCTACCGACAAATAGAATCTTTTTTTCTTTCTTAACTGTAGATGTGGGATAAAACCAGTTGGTATCAACTCCACCTTTAATCGTAACTGCTTTTTGACTGAGTTTATCATTAATAGAACCGAGAGTGTACTCAGATTGAGCCACAAGGTTTGTATAGCAGCGGAATACAGGTAGCTTATGACTAATAACTAGAGATCCTCCACCACCATGATCGGTGACAAATACTCGTTTACCAAGAAAATGCCCTATTAAACAACTTACATCAGAAACGAGGGTGTAGATGTGATGAATGTGGATAATGGTTGCATTAAGTAACGAACTGATATAGCCAATGTGAATGGCATTCATCATATTTCCGTGGATAGGAGCTTTGACCGGAAAAATCTCAATATTCAGGTTATCTTCCTGATAACTTTGGCGATGCGGGCCAAAACTGACCAATGTTGTATCGACATGCTCGGCCATCAGGGAAGCTAGAGTACTAGCGTATCGCTCTGCTCCACCAATCAGAGAGCGATCGCTAAAGTACGTGGGAGTAATGTAAACAACCTTCATAATATGCTATTCGCCCCTATTTATTCGATTAGAGTTTCAACTAAAACCACCACATCTGCTCCAAAAGATCGAAGTTGTTCTTGGCGATCCCGATCGATATTCATTTCGTCCACACTAGTTTCTTCCCATCCCATCGTGCTTTTCTTCATCACAGTGAGCTTAACCTGTCGATTAAACTGAGCAGCAAGGGTATGAAATTCTGCTAATTCCTCTATTCCTAAGCGATATTCTCCCTTTTGCCATACCCCTTGTTGTTCATATCCACAAGGCATCGTAACTAATAGCAATCCACCGAGCTTTATTAGTTTGAGTAAAGCCGCAAATGCTGGTTTCCACAACCCTTGCTGATTCTCTAAATTGCTATCTAAGTTTATTTCTGCCGATCCATTTTCTGAAAAGTCATTGTATTGATTATCTCCTCCTACATGCTCTAAGGTGGAAATACAAGTAATGCAGTCAAATGAGCTATTGGGAAGATCGCAGGAGCGGATATCTTGAGAATGAAACGAAATTCGTCCCTGCATGGCTAACGGTTCACTGACCAAATTCAAGAAATGAATATCAGAAAATCGATCCATCAATTTTCTCAGGGTATATGGGGTATTCATCACGCACCCCACATCAAGGAAGCGATCGCTATTACCAAGCCGAGCAATTTGTTTCATTGCCCAAGAATATTCAACTAATCGCTCATCGTAAAATTGAAAATGGGATTGGTAGATTAGATCGTTCCAGCTATCCGGGTTAGATAGAGATACTTCGCAAAGTTGCACCACCAATCCTTGTCTAGTCCACCAGTATCGGGGAGAGTAAGGCTGAACGCTATACTTGCCAATAGAATTCTGCATATCCCACCATTTTAAATGCAGGTGAGTTAAGGACGTGTCTGTAAAAGTTAATAGTTTTTTCAATGGGTTCATAGGATGATTAAGATGTTAATACTGTCAAGAATTCAATGATTTTTGAGAAATCACCGTATCTAAAACCTTGGCAAACTTAACTGCTCGGTTGGCATAACTTAATTCTGGATGAATGGAAGTGCGATTGAAAATCCGAGGAGTTCCAGCAAATTTTTCGCTAACTAACTGAGTGATAACCTCTCTCATCCCCGATACATCTCTCGGAGAGACGATCCAAACCCCATTATTACCTTGTAAATAATCATAATTTTCACCCGGAGAAACAGCCGCAAGAATGGGTCTGTCAGTCATTAAATACTCATACGTTTTCGCCGATATCCGTCCTCCCGGTTCCGCATCATCGGGACGTGCTGGTAGCGTCATAAATAACAGATCGCAGGAGCAAGCAATTTCCATAGCTTCTTTATTAGGGACAGCATCATGGATAAAAACAAGATCGCTCAAATCTTTGTTTGCTAGGGCGCGGTCTGTGACATATTGGGGATAGAGACTGCCATAGAGATCTATTTTGATGCGCTTATCCCATTCTGGATGATCGGCGATCGCCTCCTTCACCGCTTGACCGATAAACATTGGACTTGAAGTCTTCAAATCTAATTCTAGTAGCCTATATTCTCCAATATTATGCCAAAGTTGATAAAATTTTCTCCAATTTTTTGCTTTTTCCTGCTCACTGTGATAGAACTCAAACCAGCCCCCCATAAAACCGATATAGGCAATTTGAAAATCTTCATCATTCCTATGAATTTTGGAAGACTTGAAATCTTCTGGATCGGCTCCATATCTAACTAAGTGAAGCTTCTTTTGATCCGGTACAGGCTGTTCTCTCTTAACTCGATCTAAATTGCGTTGGGAGACATAAATAGTGGCATCAGAATTGCGGATGTAAAAATTCTCCATCCATACTGTCATTTTATAATGAAACCAGCTATGAAAGGAATTCCCACTCATATCCGTACAAGTAGGAGAATCATCAAAGTTGAAAACTACTGGTATACCAGTTAACCATTTCAAGAGTAAGCCAATCCATCCTACAGAATAAGGCATCATGAAGACCACAAGTAGATCTGGCTTTTCCTCTTGAATCAACTTACGTGCTTTGAGAATTGCCGGAATGATCCAAAAGAATGCTTGCTCTCCATTAAATGGAAGCCAAAAATTCCAGAATTTTGTTAATTTCAGTTTGTTAAACAATTCTACCAGAGGTTTGGGATACCAATCCTGAATTGAATGAGCAATAATTGAGCGCCCGATACAACTCGATTCTGCTCTAGTAATCACCTCAATCGTCCAATTCTGTTCCAGGTGCTGCATAATTTTACTCGCCCGTATCGTGGTTGGCGTGATTTCTGGAACAAAGTTATAGCAAATTGAAAGGATCTTGGGCATTGCTCTAATTCTAAGATTTTGGCTCAATAAAAGTAGAGCTCTTAGATAATAACTGCTTCAGCCATCGATAGATGCAAAAAGCATATTCTGAATACTTAGATGGTCGGTTCAGAGCATTATATAGTCTAAACACCCATCTAAAATTCGCTATCCAGAGAACTCGCTGATACTCATACTCTTTGAAAAAATGGTAAGAGCCGAGGATATGTAACAGAATCCGGGTAGCAGCAAAGAGATTACCTTGCTGAAGATACCTCCCTAAAATTTGCTTTAACCTCTCAATTGCACGCCTTTCATTCAACAAATAGTGTTCGTTGGGTTGCGACTTGAGAGTTTCGGGAGAGCTACACCTAAGCTCCAAAGCAATAATTTCATCTTCTGGTTCAAATTTCAGATAGTTCTGAAAATTTGAGATGATTTTATTGCCTTCTTCAAGATTTTGGTAATAGTCTGCGTTTTTTTCTGGATAAATAATTTTTCTGAGTTGTTCGGCTTCTTCTACTCGCTCTATTAAAGTATCATTGAAGAATCGCTTCCAAAATAACCAGTTCCTTAATCGAGCTGTTTTTCCTTTGCCACCTTGTAACTTGACTCGTGCATCAAGCTGAATATTCCTCCCAATTATCGAAGCCACCTGATTAATACATAAATCATCTCCCCAAAACGGGAAGTATTCGCTCAAAAAACGTCCCGTTTGATTCAGCCATTCTGCACTAAGGAAGCCATAAGCACCAAAGTGTTTGTCATGATAGGAATCTGTAAGCGAGACAAAGGCAATTCTATCGGGATATTTATTGAACTCTTCTCTGACCAAAGTATCCCATCCGGGAGTAACAAATAACAGCTTATCCCCTCCAATCCCATAGATTCCGGGATTAGTCGTACACTTCTCGCGGAGAATATTGCTCATTTCTCCTTGACTAACTGTGAGATCGCCAACAACATAGTGAATCCCAAAGCTATACTTCTCTTTCATTCCCGACTCCAAGTAATCTATAGTGACGAGATCGTCATGATCGACATAGATCCATATATCTACAAGTTCTTTTTCTCCTGTATTTTCCTCTAATGAATCAAAAAGGTTGTCCAGGTAATGAGTTCGATTTCTAGTCGGAAATAGAATACTAATATGCTGGGGGTTATCGATTGGTTTATAAATATATAAAGACATGTTCTTTACCAGAATGGTATGAATTAAGTATGAGCATAATCTTCCATTGTTATTGGGTAGTTATTAAATGAGGATAAATAGATAAATTGGTCGCTAACGCGATCGCCATCACCGCGCCCATAACCATAAGCTCCCCTTGGCGAATTGCTGCCACTAACTCATCGGGTGGCATCAACACAAGTTGCATCTCTTCGAGATCTCCAGAATCAGGTTCAGCCACTTGCTTAATATTGCGCGCGACAAACAGGTGTATCTTACCACAACCATAGTTAGCATTAGCAACAAAATTCCCTAGGTTTTCCCACTGCTCAGTGGCATAGCCTGTTTCCTCTAACAGTTCTCGTTTAGCTGCTTCTAGAGGCTGTTCCTCTCCTTCGATCAATCCTCCTGGCAAGATTAGACTGACTTTACCTACCCCATGTTTGTATTGCCGTTCCATGAGGATTTTACCTTCATCAGTTTGAGCCACAATCGCTACGTGGTTCCCTAATTGAATCTGGTGGTAGTCGTCAATCACTGTTCCATCAGGAAGTTTGACTTTTTCTACGAAAAGCTCGATCCAAGGGGAAGCGGAAAATACTCCTTTACTCTCAATTGTTTCCCATTCTGATAGGGGTTCAACTCGATCCATCTGGGGAAGGTGATTTTGTCCGGAAAAGCTGTCATTGATTTGAACGAGTCCAACGTCGATCTTATCCATAGTTTTTTGATCCTCATCTAGTTCAATGTTACCGTCGAGGGGAAATCAAGTCTCAGTTGAAGCTTTGTGCCTTAGGTAGTGTTATTTATAGTTCTCCCTGTACCATTGAATCGTCTTTTTCAGACCTTCACGCAGGTCAGTTTTAGCTCTAAACCCAAGAATATTTTCTGCTTTTGTTGTATTAATTAAACGAACGGGAATCATAGTTGGCTTAGCACTATTAAATTCTACTTTGGCATCACTATAACCATCAATCTCTAAAATCGTTTGCAATATCTGCTTAACACTGTATCCTTTTCCCAAGCCAATATTGATGGCTGTGTATGACTGGATTTCTTCCATCGCTTTGAGCATTGACTCTACCATATCCTCAACATATATTACGTCTCTAATATCTTCACCAGTCCCCCATACCTCGATTGGATCCCACCGTTCTACTACTTTCCGGATGAGTGCGGGAACCACGTGAGAAGTGGCGAATTCAAAGTCATCGTTAATGCCATAAATGTTAGTCGGCCTCAAAACAATGGTCGTCATGGGCTTGTCTAGTTTTTCTCCATACATCTGACATAAAATTTCAGTAAAGCGTTTCATCCAACCCACAAAGAAGTATTTTTCAAATGGCTCTCCATCAAACATTTCCTCTTCTTTAACACAACGATCTTCACTTGGGGGATAACCCGTCGTACTACTCATCCACAAAAACTTTTGCACCCCAGCATCATAAGAAGCTTCGAGCATCTGGGAGTTCATCAGAACATTTGGTGTAACATGTACCATTGGAGTACTTGCGATCGTCGCAGCGCCAGAGGTATTGGCTGCACACATAAAAACAAAATCTCGACCTTCCACGACTCGCTGGCAGTCTTCTTTTTGGGTCAGATCGACTTTAATATACTCAATTCGACTATCAACTATCACTGACTCTTTCTTGTGCAAAGTTGCTCTGACTATTGCTCCTTGCTCTAGTAACTTCTCAATTAAGTTACTGCCTACTAGACCAGTCGATCCTGTCACTAAAACTTTTTTATCTCTGAAAAACATAACTTTCCTCCTACTCTTTTATGTCACACAACAACGAATTGATGATTTCCGCTGATATTTCATAAAACACTCACAAGATTGAGGCAATCTTTATGATGACTCAATTTAAACCTATCCTATATTTTCACAGAGTCCTCCATGTTTCAAATATTCCAATGACTCATTGCAAAAATCGAGCAAAACCTTTATTCAATAAACTTGTTTTTATAAAAAACATTGTATCGTTTTTCAGCCAAGTCTGTGTTGGACAGATACCATTCAATCGTTTTCTTCACTCCTTCCTGAATTGAGTTTTTTGGGGTAAAGCCCAACATTTCTTTAGCTCGCGTCATGTCCATTAGTCTAATGGGCTGACCGGATGGCTTTTCAGTGTCCCACAGAATTTCTGGAGGCTTATCAAAACCTGACTTTACTGCTTCTACAACGTCTTTAATTGATGTCCGCTGACCGCTACCTAAATTAACTGGCGTACAATTGGCCCCTTTCTCTAAGGCTAGCATCATGCCTTGAGCGCAGTCCTCAGAGTAAATAAAATCCCGAATTGTGGAACCATCTCCCCAAACAACCAACGGGTTTTCTCCCCCTACTACTCTGCCAATCAGTGCTGGTACTACCATACCAGTTTTGGGATCGAAATTATCGTAAGGGCCGTAAACATTAGCTGGTCGAACAATGGCAATCTTATCCCAGCCATACTCAACTTTATATGCCTCAGCTTGCAATTCCCCCATTCGCTTTGCCCAGGCTGCATATTTGTCTGTCGGGTGAGGGGAACCCTCCCAAGCTTCATCTTCAACAAATACCTCAACTGGGTTGTAAACAGCAATACTACTGGTAAATAAGTAGCGTTCGACTTCTGATTGTCTTGCTGCTTCCATCATCAAGGTATTCATCAATAAATGAGGAACCAAAAAACTGGCTGCTTTTTTATTACCAATGCCCACCGACCCTTTTATTCCAGCGAGGTGAAAGACATAATCCATACCTTGGGTGATTGTTTTGCAGAAATCCCACTCCATGAGGTTTCCACGCATAAATTCAACTTCTTTTCCTATGCGAGATGGGTCATCCAAAGATGCTACTCGGACGATAGCACCGGCTTCTAATAACTGCTTAACTAGTTGAACGCCAATCATTCCAGTTCCACCAGTTACTAACACTTTTTTCCCGTTGTACATTTTTCTTCTCTCTATTTTCTTTGGTACAGGATGTTTATTGATTTGCCGATTCTCTAATCCAGGCATTTGTTTATTGAAACTATCTTGAATACTATACCATAATCTACGACAACTGATTCAAAATTTTACAGAGTCCTAGGATCTTTTGTTTGTCTAAATCTGGGTAATTCCCAATATAGAAACCGTAAAAATGCACGTGGTCTACCTTCGGGTAATCTTCCCATTCTTTGTCAGCTAATAAACCTCTCAAATAAGGTTGGCGCATCTGGTTGCCGCCACCAGCGGTTCCGCGACGAAACTCCACACCCAACTCACGCATGGTTTTCTGGACTCGTTGTGAGAATTCGGGGTCGGGTTCCTGCAATATCAGAGTAAAGGCATAGTTACAACTGCCTTCGGTATCAAAGTCAGTCTGATATTTATTCGAGTCCAGATTATCCAAGAATAAATGCAAGTTTTCAGTACGAATCTTATTGTTATCATCGAGTCGCTTCAATTGCGATCGCCCAATCACTGCATTCAACTCTGTACTCCGGACATTATAGGCAGGAAAAGCAAAAATAAAGTCTGGATTGAGATCGGGGTGATTCTGATAATACTCTTGCTTAAGGGCATCTGAGGTGGCTTCTCGTACCATTCCATGGGAGCGAAACATGCGTAACTTCTGATAGAGGTCAGGGTCGTTGGTGGAAACCATTCCTCCTTCGATGGTACTCATATGGTGAGCGTAATAGAAGGAAAAATTAGAGACCCAGCCGAAACTGCCTAATTTTTGTCCCTTGAATGTTGCTCCATAGGATTCGCAAACATCTTCAATCAAGGGAATATTCCGCGCTGCTAACTCATCCAGTAATTTTTGGCTTAACCCGTTGTATCCAAGAACGTGAGTCAGAAATACAGCTTTCGTTTGGGGCGTAATTTTTTGCAGTACTTGCTCGCAGTCCATCCCCAAGGTTCGTGGGTTGATATCGACAAATACAGGCTTAAATCCTGCTTGGATCGTTGAGGCAATATCAGACACCCAAGTCAAAGTCGGGACGATGACTTCTCCTAGTCCCTGGGTTTCTCTCAGAGCTGCTATGGTAATTTGATTGGCTGAGGAGCCAGAGTTAACGAAGACGCTATACTTAACCCCCAACCAATCCGACCATTCTTGCTCGAAGGCTTTAACCTGTTTAGATTGGGTCAAAATCGGATCGTCCTGCTGGAGAAAGGCGATCGCTGCATCTAAGTCTGCCCTGGTAATATTATTTTTCATCAAGGGCCAATTAAGTTTTTTCTCAGTCATCGTTGTTTCTACCATTATTCTCTTTAGAAAGGCCCTTTAAATTCAATATCTTTGAGGTCATCTCGCTCTTCTGGGAACCAACCGGTGGCATCACCTTTAACCAAATCAAAGGCAGTCGCCGCAATTTTGCGCCCATTAGGATAAAACTCAGCTTCCAAATTGGGAGTAGTCGGACAAGTTACGGGGGCAAAACCCATCCGCTTTACTCTAATATCACCCTCGCCTTGCAAACGCTCGGTAACTTGAGTGATAATCTCGGCACTGGCACCACAGGTTGTCCAACCATTATCTACAACACATAACCGTCTGGTTTTACGGACAGATTGGACAATGGTATTGATATCCAGAGGACTTAACCAAATTGGATCGATTACTTCTGCTTGGATGCCAATATCTTCAAGATAGCGCTGGGCCCGCAAACACTCCACTTGCATGTAAGAAATGCCAACTAGGGTCACGTCTTCCCCAGGGGCTGTAATTCTGGATTTGCCTGGTTCTACAGTATAAGCAGATTCCGGTACCGGGCCTTTTTGATAGTGGAGAATTCGGTGTTCAACGAACATTACCGGATCGTCATCCCGAATGGCTGCAATCAGACAGCCCTTAGCATCGTAAGGGGTGGTTGGAGCTACCACTTTCAAGCCAGGAACATGCATGAAGTAGGAGTACAATCCTTGGGAATGCTGCGCCCCCTGGCCCCAACTTTTGCCAATCAGAGACCTTACGACCAGTGGAACCGAGACTAGATCAGCATACATATACCGGCTTTTAGCAGCGATATTAACCAACTGGTTCATGGCCAGCATTAAAAAATCCATACGAATATGGACGTGAATGGGTCGCACTCCAGCGAGAGCCATACCAATGGCTGCGCCGGTCATCGCATCTTCAGATAAGGGTGTACCAAACACTCGCTCTGGTCCATATTTGTCTACTAGACCTTTGGTGGTTCCTAAGATGGCTTTGGGATCATCAACATCAAGCCCAAAGAGAATGACAGAAGGATCGCGACCCATTTCTTGGTCGGTTGCTTCGCACACGGCTTCTGTATAGCTCAGGGTACGTTCCATCATTAGCCCTCCTTAAATACATGAGCGTACAGTTCGCTGGTGTCGGGGAAGGGAGAGTCTTCAGCAAAAGCGAAGGCTTCCTGAATCCGAGCTTCAACTTCAGTTTCAATTTGCTGACGTTGCTGGATCTCTAGCTTTTCTCCCAGTCGTTTTATAGGGTCATTTTCGATCCAAGGTTGAGCTTCAGCTTGGGTTCTATACCCTAAGTGGAAATCCTCATTGGGCCCAACATGTTCTTTCCAGCGGTAGGTCATGCACTCGAAGAAGAACGGCCCAGGCTGACCCTTGCGTAAGCCTTCTACGGTTTGGCTAACTTGCTTGTGTAGGGCGATCGCATCGTTATCTTCAATGCGTTCTGCCGGGATTCCGTAGCTGCGAACGCGATCGCATATATTCGATATGGGTTGTCGCTGCTGTTGATGGGTATGGATAGCGTAGAGGTTATTCTCACAGATAAAGATAATGGGCAACTTTTTCAGAGCGGCGAAGTTGATACTTTCTGCAAACACGCCTTCTTCTACAGCACCATCGCCAAAAAAGCTGACCACAATGGAATCTTTCTTCTGGTATTTCAAGGCATAGGCATAGCCAACGGCTTGGGGAATTGTAGTGCCCACGACAGCAGAGGTTCCCATCATCCCAACCGAGGTTTCGATCAGATGCATCGACCCACCTTTTCCTCGCGCACATCCAGTAGCTTTACCATACAGCTCGGCAATCATTTGTTTAAGATCGCCACCTTTAGCCAAATACAGGGCATGACCGCGATAGGTTCCAAAGACAATATCATCAGGTCTCAAGGCTTGACAAACAGCGACGCTCACGGCTTCTTGACCAATAGAGAGATGAACGGGACTCTTAATTCTATCTGTCGGATAGATGCGAGCGATTTCTTCTTCTACTCGGCGGATTTCGTATAGCGATCGATAAAAATCTTCATCCATTGATTACTCCTCACGACTATGCTTCAACATCCTCTACTTTGACTGACCAAGTTTTAGGCTTGTACTGCTTTATCTGCCTCCTTCCTCCAATAACTCAGTAAGTCTTGTAAACTTTCTTCAAAAGTGTATTGAGGTTGCCAACCCGTTTCCTCAATGAACTTATCGACCGAAGGAATTTGCAAGGTGACATCAGCCGGTCGTAATAAGTTAGGGTCAGTTCTCCTGGGAATTTTTACCTCACTCAAAGCAATGAGTCGTTCTAGAAATTCCCCTACTTTCATATTGGTAATACCACCGATGTTATACACCTCTCCTGGTTTACATCTCTGAATGGCAACCCAATAAGCGCCCATCGCGTCGCGAACATCAATAATCGTCCGAACGGAATCAAGATTGCCATGAACCATCTCTTTTTGCAGTCCTCGCTCAATCCATGCAACTTGCTTGGCAAATGCTGTAGCAAACAAATCTGTGCGTCGGGGATTGAGATAGGTAAACATCCGAGTCCGTATAATCGGCATTTTGTAGCTAGTGAAATAAGTGAAGCCTAGCATATCTTGAGCAACTTTAGAAACAGCATAAGGGCTAGCTGGCCGCATCGGTGTTTCTTCTGTAATCGGCACGTATTTAGGATCGACTTGACCGTAAACTTCTGAGGTACTGCACAGTTGAATAATTGGATTTATTTCCACTAGTCGAATCGCTTCAAAAAGATTGCTAGTTCCGATAATATTATTTGTTAAAACTGCATTAGGAGTTGTGAAAGAAGCTCTGACATTAGCATGAGCAGCTAAGTGAAAAACTGCATCTGGTTTGACTTTTTGCAGAGCAGAAAAAACCGATCCAAAGTCAGTTAGATCGGTTTCGTGAACGATCACTTTATCTCGAATAGCTGCTAAATTATCTTGGGTGGTGGTACTATGCCATCGGGACATTCCATGAATTTCTACATGGGGGTGATGGTTGACAATATATTCGGCCAGATAAGAGCCTCCGGAACCAGAGATTCCGGTAATGAGTACACGATTAATCTTTTTAGGGTTTGTCATAGGTATTGATTGGCTAGACTAGGTTACGTTCACAAGCGATCTCAACAATTGATGATTAAAGCGATGCATTTTCTAGAGTTTTAGCTCCATTTTCTAGCGTCTCTAGTTCCTGGAAAACGGCAACCGAGTCATTCTGGCGATTGGTAGCTTCAACTGAATAATCTACTTCTCGGTCAAAAAAGATAATTTGGCTTCCAGAAAATTCTAGTTTGAATGGGACATGAATCAGATGGTTTAAATTTGCTTTAACCTCTTTTTGCTTATCAGGCGGAACAAACAAGAGCAAAAAACCACCACCGCCTGCACCGGTCAGCTTACCACCAATTGCCCCGGCTGCGCGAGCTTGCGCGTAAAGTCCATCAATATGAGAATTAGACACTTTTTCACTCAAACTGCGTTTTACTTGCCAAGCTTCATGTAGTAATTCTCCAAAACTAGTTAAGTCTTGACCACTGTTAATAATAGACAAACCTTCTTCGACTAAATCTTTGAGAATACGCAGTTGTCTTTTGCGACTGTCTATACCATTCACATAGCTATTAGCCACATCAGAAGCTGTTCGTTTAATACCACTGTAGAAAAGCATGAGATGGGAATTGAACTCCTCAAAACGTTGTTGAGAAATTGTAATGGGTCTGACAGAGATTTCGCCATTCGGTAGAAAAGAAATGTGGTTAAACCCTCCATATGCTGCTGACACCTGATCCTGAGAACCAACAGTTTCTTGGAGAATTTCTTGCTCAATATAAATACTTTCTTTCACTAATTGATGTTTGCTAGATATATTGCCCTTGAGAGCATAAAGAGCATTAAGCAATCCTACAGTGAAGGCAGAACTTGAACCCATACCACTGCGCGCTGGTAAATCTCCGTCGTGGTGAATTTCTACCCCTCGGGTAATATCCAAATATTTCAATACTTCGCGAACAGATGGATGGGTGATTTCTTCAAGTGTTTGGCAACTCTCAATCTTTGACCATACAACCCTATTTCGGTGTTCAAAAAAGGGGGGTAGGTAACGACAGCTCAAATAGCAGTATTTATCAATGGTTGATGCTAATACTGCTCCCCCATGCTGTCGATACCAACCAGGGTAGTCGGTTCCACCGCCGAGAAAAGATATTCTAAAGGGAGTTCTGCTAATGATCATGAAAATTGTTCCTGGTATTTATATAATGCGTTATTCTCTACCTAGCCAAATAATTGCTGTTCGACTAGGTCGCAGAGGATATGTTCGATCGCCAGATGAGATTCTTGAATATATTGGGTGTCTGTGCTGGGGACTACAATCGATTGCCGGGCAATTCCTAAAAGTTGTCCACCTTTATTACCGGTTAAGGCAATGGTTACGATCTCTCGCTCATTGGCTTTGGTAATAGCCCTAATAATGTTTGGGGAATTGCCACTGGTACTAATTCCCATGAGGAGATCTTGGGGTTTCCCTAATGCTTGAACTTGCCGTTCAAAAACACCTTCATAACCACAGTCGTTTGTAAAAGCGGTCAAGTAGGAGGTATCCGTCGTTAAGGCGATCGCTGGCAGTCCGGGGCGATCGAAGGCTTTGGTTAAGCGACTCACCAGTTCTGATGCCATGTGTTGGCAATCCGCCGCACTCCCCCCATTACCACATAGTAATAACTTGCCACCTAATCCAAAGGTATTAGTGATTAGATCGGCTGCAATTAAAATTGAGTCCAGGCATTGTTCAACAACTTGTTGTTTGACCCAAATACTACCGAGCAGATGGTTTCGTATTCGTTCCTTTTGCTCTTCAACGTCTAGGGGCATCGACCATTTTCCTCTTCTCTAGGGTGAGTTTTTCTTCAATTATTGTTGCCGCTTCTAACAAGTTGTCCACCACATAATTACAGTTAACTATTCCATCTCTAGCAAATTTAGAGCCGTAACCAGTACGGACGAGAAACGTGGTAGCGCCTATATTATTTCCTAACTCGATATCGCAAGGTTTATCACCGATGACATAACTCGATGGCAGATCAAAATTCAGCTCTTCTGCTGCTCGTTCTACCATACCCGTTTTGGGTTTGCGACATTGACAGGTTTCATCCGGCCGGTGGGGACAAAAGTAGATACCATCTAAGTGAACCCCTTCTGCTGCTAATAGTGCAGATAACCGTTGATGAATTTCTGCCAAACGGCTTAGATTAAAGTACCCTCGACCAATTGCTGATTGATTAGTGATGGCTGCTATCCCCAATCCCATTTCTTGCATTTTCTGCATTCCTTCGGCTGCACTAGGAAGTAATTCTACTAAATTGGGGTCAGAAAGGTAGTGACACTCCCTGATTATTGTTCCATCCCGGTCTAGCAAGACAAAAGGTTTTGATTTCATCGCTACGGTTCCTCCCCAAAAAATGACTGTGCTAGAGCATAACTGCTTGGGGTTCCAATATCGATAAACTTCCCCTGAGTTGGGTAGCTATAGACTGATTTATGCTCGATCCAGTTGGGTAAGATTTCCTGTTCTAAAGAAATAACCCGATCGCTCGGAATCTCTGATATTAATTCTCGCTTAATTAAATAAATACCAGCATTAATCCAACCTACACTCGTGCTATTCCCTTTTTCGGCAAAATTGAGGATTTTTCCCGCACTATCAACTTCAACGCGACCGTAGCGACTGGAGTCTGAGACCTGAGTTAACGCAATTGTGACATCGGCTTGGCGATCGGCATGAGAGAGCCAAAACTCGCCAATACTAATCTCGCAAAAAGAATCACCATTCATCACTAACACCGAATCAGATTGGATATAGTCCAGTGCCAGCCTCAATGCTCCTCCCGTTCCTAATGGGGAGAGTTCCTGAGAATAGATCAGATCGAGCTGATGAGAGCTGGTGTCAAAGGTGGTTTGTACCCGATCGCCTAAGTATCCAGTACATAATATAACGTTCTGAATTCCAGCCGCACTCAACTGCTCCAATAGGTAGACCATGAAAGGCCGATCTCCAACTTTAGCCAGGACTTTGGGGCGATCTGAAACGACAGATCGTAAACGAGTTCCTAGGCCTCCAGCCAATATAACCGCTTGAGTTTCTGCAAGTTCGGATACTGTCATCAGTGAGAAGTTTAAATATTCTTGAACGGCATTCGACCCATCATACGATAGCCTTTGAGTAACTCTTGAATCCCTTCATCGAGCGATCGCTTGGCCTCAAAACCCGCCTCACGCAATCGTTGATTGGACACAATATAGTTACGCTTGTCTGGGTCGGTACCAATGGGAGCAAAATGAAGGTAAAAGTTTGGCACATACTCTTTAACCTTCAGCGCCAACTCTTCCTTCGATAGGTTAGCTGCATCTAGTCCTGCATTGTAGGGACGGCCAACCATCTTCTCTGAATTGTTGATGCAGTGAATCATGCAGTCTGCTACATCTCGGATATGGATATAGTTCCGCTTAAAGTCTTTTTCAAAAAGGACAATATAGCCATCCGTCACTGCCGCATAGGTAAAGTGGTTTACAAGTAAATCCAAACGCATTCGGGGAGACATGCCAAATACTGTAGCAAGGCGTAAAGTAATTGCATTGGGACTATCAAGCACTTCCTGTTCCGCTTGCACTTTCGTTTGCCCATACAGAGATATCGGTTCCAGAGGAGTCTCTTCGGTGCAATACGTTTCACCAGATTGGGTTCCATAACCGCTGTTGGTAGTTGGATACACAACTAACTGCTCAGGACTCCGCAAGCGGTTAATTAATTGTATGGCTTCCAGATTAGTTGATTTGGCTAGCCAGGGATCGCGCTTGCACGCGGGGGCTCCGACGACGGCAGCTAGGGGGATGATGACATCTGCTTCTTTAATCAGACCATGCATAACTTCTTCATCTCGTGCATCGCCTCGAACAAAATCAAAGTCCGGATTAGCACAAAGATGAAAAAGAGAATTTTTTCCATAAGCCAAGTTATCAATTGCGCTTACTTTGTAGCCAGCATCTAGCAGATGTTCGCAGATTACAGAACCCAAATAACCGGCCGCTCCTGTAACAATTACTTGTCTTTTCATTTTCTCCCAAGCCGTATTCTTTACTTTTTCTTATCACAAAGTACCATGTTTTTCGATTCTTTCATACCTCTTAGCAACCCTCTTGATTTTTCATCCATTTCCTTTATCCCTACTCCCGTTCTATTCAAGCTTATTCCAGATAAGATTTAATATCTTTATAAATCTGCTCCGCTATTATCAGGTTACCATTGGGAGACACATGGCAAAAATCAATGTAGATGTACTCATCACGGGAAAACATCTCTGTGTAATCTACTATCCACTTATGTCCACGCTTTTGCATGCTCTCTTTAATTAGGGGATACACTGTTCTGTACTGCAATGCCTCTTCCTGCTGCAATTCATTAAAGGTTATCTGAGTTAAATTTGCGCTGCCAACATGAGCAACTGGCTGCAAGATCGCCAAAAAATCGATGTCGTAGTCCTCTGCTATCTTCTGGGCTATTTCCCAATGATTAACTATTGACTCCGCAACCCTTTGAGCCCGCTCCGAAGAGTTATCACACACATAGAAATCATCAACAGAATTTTCCACTGTTGACCGATTAAATATCTTTTGATTAATTTTTGCCGCTAAGTTTCTAGTGCCAAAGAACAAAGCCCAATCTAGAGCTTGCACAAATTCACTACCGTTTAAATATAGCTTTAAAGTATCATTTTTCAGGGATTTTCTTCCCTTTTCTATTCGTTCCCTATAGATTGACGCATTATAATGATCGTTTGCTCTCAGTCCAGCCAGACAACCAGCAGCAACATCATTAACTCCATCATAAAAGATAGCAAAATCTATTTTTTCACCTTGAGATAAAAGATTAATTAATCTAGCCACTCCTTGACGACTATTCAAGCCTAGATCTCCTTTGTTGTAGGAGGGGAATCCTGAAATCAAACTAAACAGAGCCGGAATTGTCTCACTATCTGGTGCACCCTCACCCCAAAGTGTTGATCCTCCAAAAAAATAAACGGATTTATTACTCTTATCGACACTAATGCCCTCATGTATCCTATCTCCGTTATTGTCTATATTTATCGTTTTTCCTTTAAAAGGTTTCAGGCTCCAGCCAATATATGATTGATATAGTGGTTTTTGTTGCCGATATTCTCGAAAATGAAGTTCGATCAATTCTCGGTTATGGTCGTCATAATTAGGTAAATTTGCTCTCATTTGGTCCCATTTCTCGTCCGCCTGCTCTCTGGAAGGCAATCCTTTCATCTCTCCGCTCACAAATAGTACGATAATACTCAATAAATTCAGACTCATAATGATCGTATGAGTCACGAATAAATTTATCAATACTAAACGAATTTTATCCTTCATTTTCTCATCTATCCTAACTTTTTTTACCCTTTTTTGTTATGTTTGGCTTGAGACTCTCCCTTTCAAGAAACACTGGAGAATACGCAATATTCTTTATTTTATGGAGGAAGTACTTCTAGCTGTTTCCCCCTCCAATACAGACAATTTTGCCCATACATTAAGTTATCAACTGCTGTCACCTTATGTCCAGAATCTAGTAGATGCTCACAGATTATAGAACCCAAATAACCGGCTGCACCAGCAATCAGTATTTTACGGCCAATCGAATTTCCTCCTCGAAAAACGAATTACGAACAATTTTGAATTTTGACAATCGCTAAGTAGCATAAATTGGGATACTTTGATGATTTTAGGAGACGGATATTTTCAATTAATAATGACCACATTTTTTATAGAGAGTAGTATATATTCTACATCACTTCAATACACTATAAATCTTCTACCCTCATTCCCGTCCACGGCAAAACTGGTCTAACTAATCCAGACCATTTGTTCCCACGGAAGTTACCGCGCCCTTTGTGGTGTTCTACTTCTACCATATGAAATAAAACTACTTCTTTCATTTCTATGTAAGCAAACCCAGTCGTATCCTCTGAGATGTACAGCGTAACATGATGTCTTCCTTCATTTAAAAAGTTTCCTGGAATAATGCATCCACATTTGTATAGACCTGGAGTGAACTCTCTTTGCCCCCATACATCGTGCATATTAGTAGTCACAAATATTAAGATTCCATCTTGGCTATAGATATGAAAGTGACAAGACAATCTCGATTTTTTGAGACACCAAAACTCCATCTCTAGGATAACTTCTTCCGCAATTGAAATTTCATGAGCTAATTGGTGTTTTTGGTTTAAGACTCGAACAGCATGAAGTTTAACTAATTCGTGGCTAGGAGCTTCATCAAAAGTCCATACGACTTCACCTGCATGATTTAATCCTGAGAGCAAATATTTTTCAATAATATCTTTTGTAGCCCCTTGGCATACTATCTGTCCTTGCTGTAAAAAAATAGCTTGATTGCACAGTGAAGATACGGTGTGCATATTATGAGAGACAAATAACAAAGTTCTACCTTCTTTGCTAACATCTTCCATTTTTCCTAAACATTTTTTCTGAAATTGTATATCTCCTACTGCTAACACCTCATCTACGATTAATATTTCTGGCTCCAGATGAGCAGCTACTGCAAAAGCTAATCTAACATACATCCCAGAGGAGTATCTTTTTACAGGTGTATCTAAAAATTTTTCTACTTCTGCAAATGCTACAATTTCATCAAACTTTTTCTTAATCTCTACCTTGCTCATGCCTAAAATAGCACCATTGAGATAAATATTCTCTCGTCCGGTTAGTTCGGGGTGAAATCCAGTGCCGACTTCTAACAAACTAGCCACTCTACCTTTAATGTTAATTTTTCCTTTTGTAGGTTCAGTGATACGGCTTAAAATTTTTAGTAAAGTTGATTTTCCTGCACCGTTTCGGCCAATTATTCCAAGGCGATCCCCTCTTTGAATCTCAAACGATACATCTTTTAAAGCCCAGAACTCTTCACGTAATGGATTATCTAGCCTCTGAGTGTGTCCTTTGACGAGATTACGAGCAAAGGATTTTACTCCATTGGTAATCACATCTCTGAGAGCAGTATAGGGTTCCTTTTGCTGGTGGCGAATTATATATGTTTTCCCTAAATTCTCTACTCGGATTATCCTATCAGACACGCTTTTCAATCCCTCCCTCATTAAATCACATCAGCAAAAGTACGTTCCATTTTGCGGAAATACCAGATCCCTCCTATACAAAGGTAGCCGACTAGAATTACAGACAAGACAAAGCCCGGTAAGTAAAGCTGAGATTCATTGCCTAAAATAGCCCAGCGAAATCCGTCGATGACTCCCACCATTGGATTTAATGAATAGATCAAACGCCATTGATCGGGAACAATATTGCTACTAAAACCAACAGGGGAGATGTATAACCCGAATTGGACAAGAAAGGGAACTACATAGCGAAAATCTCGATACTGAACGTTTAAAGAAGCTAACCATAAGCCTGCGCCTATAGCAGCAGCAAAGGCAATTAGTATGAAAAATGGTAATAGTAAAATCTTCCAGGAAGGAACAAAGTTATACCAAGCCATTAGTCCTAGTAAAATTATTCCAGAAACCAAAAAATCTACAAAGCTCACAATAACTGCGCTGGTGGGAACGATAAGGCGAGGGAAATAAATTTTGGAGACTAAATTAGCATTGGTAATGAGGCTATTGCTACACTCAGCTAGGGCGCTTGCAAAGAATTGCCAGGGGAGCATGGCTGCAAATACAAGGATGGGGTAAGGCGCTCCATCTGAAGGTAATCCGGCTAGCTTACCAAAGACTATGGTAAAGACAACCATGGTTAAGAAGGGGCGAATTAATGCCCACGAAATGCCGATCGCCGTTTGCTTGTACCGAACCAGGATATCTCGCCATGCCAAAAAGTAGAATAACTCGCGGTAGCGCCACAGGTCTTTCCAATATTCCCGCTCTGTCCTTCCGGCTTCTATTACAATTTCCGTTTGACTGGAATAACTCATACGATCGCCTATGGCTCTAGAAAAGCTTAACCTTGGAAGATAAAACAGTAATCAACCGTAGACAGTAGCACAACTTAGTAAAAATTTCCAAACTGTGTCATCTTGTCTCCTCTGTATACAGTGGTGAAATCTCTCTTTCCAGATTACGCTCAAAAAAAATTGAGCAGACTTATACTGATGCAAATCCGGATTACTCCTTTCACAGTCCATAAACGCTTTGCCCTGAACATTAGTCGGGGGAGCCATAGCCAAAATATCAATATCTGGGTAAGTGTCGAACAGGATGGAATTACGGGATGGGGAGAAGCCACTCCGTTTTCCACAGGAGGCAAGGGTCAGAAGACTGGAGAGATTGTAGCAGCTTTGGAGCAAATTGTACCTATTCTCTATCCGTTAAGTCCCTTAGAGGGGCAGAAAATCCGAGCCACTCTAGCTAAATCTGGACTTTCTCTACCTTCTGCGGTGCAAGCGGCTCTAGATATGGCGTTTTATGATTGGCTCGGAAAATCAGTAGGGCTTCCCCTGTGGCAACTGTGGGGATTGGATCGCCAGCACATGCCTTCTACCTCAGTTACAGTTGGCATTAGCAGTCCAGAAGCGGCTCAAGAACGACTGCGCCATTGGTTAGAACTTACCCCTGTACACTATCTGAAGGTTAAACTGGGTAGTCCGGAAGGGATAGAGGCCGATCTCGCCATGTTGAACGCCCTTCTACAGGTGGTTCCTGAAGGCTGTAAGGTCTATGTGGACGCGAATGGAGGATGGAACTTAAACGAAGCGATTACCATGGCTCAAACCCTGAAAAAATGGGGGATTGAGTACATCGAGCAACCTCTACCTCCAGGTCAAGAACAAGATTTAGCCCAACTCTACGAAAAATCACCTCTGCCCATCTTTGTAGACGAGAGCTGTTACACCCGCACTGATATCCCTGTCTTGGCCGATCGCATTCACGGCATTAACATCAAACTGATGAAAGCTGGGGGACTCAGTGAAGCTATGGCCATGATCCACACGGCCCGCGCTTGTGGCTTACAAGTGATGTTAGGGTGTTACTCAGACAGCAGTTTGTCAAATACAGCGGCTGCTCATTTGGGCCCCCTAGTGGATTATCTGGACTTAGATAGCCATCTAAACTTGATCGATGACCCCTTTATTGGAGCGACTCTAGAAAATTCTCGGCTGATGCTCAATACTCAACCTGGTTTAGGAGTAATTCGTCATGATGGTTGATTTCCCTAATTTACTCGCCCCAAACCGTCGTGTGGCGATTCTGCTCCATGGGGGACTTCAAGGAACGGCGGGTAAAACGGGACTGTCCCTGATTCGCTACAGTGAAGCGAATATTGTGGTTTTGATTGATGAAGAGAGTGGGGGCCGATCTCTAGAAGAATTAACGGGAATTAGCCATAATATTCCCATTGTGGCCAATATAAGCGAAGCCTTGAGCTATGAACCCGAAGTATTAGCGATCGGTATAGCTCCCTCGGGTGGCGCTTTGCCAGAACCTTGGGTTAACGAAATTCAGCAAGCGGTTGAAGTTGGACTTTCTGTAGTTAATGGACTCCATACTCCCCTTGCGCCCCAATTTCAATCGTTCCTAAAACCAGGGCAAATGATTTGGGATATTCGTCAAGAACCGAAACATTTAACCATTGGTAAAGCGAAAGCACGAGAGTTAACCAATACCCGGGTGCTGACGGTGGGTACAGATATGTCCATTGGTAAAATGTCTACGAGCTTAGAATTGCATCGAGCCTCCCAACAGCGCGGGTTGAAGTCCCATTTTATCGGCACAGGACAGGCGGGAATTATGATTGCGGGAAAGGGGGTGCCTTTGGACGCGGTACGAGTGGATTTTGCGGCTGGAGCTATTGAGCAGCAGGTGTTAACCTATGGCGCTGAGGCTGATATTCTCCATATTGAGGGTCAAGGGTCACTGTTGCATCCCAGTTCTACCGCTACCTTGCCCTTAATTCGAGGGTCTCAACCGACGGGTCTAATTTTGGTACATCGTTGGGGACAAACCCATATCCGTCATGCTCCCCAGGTGGCTATTCCACCGCTTCCTGATGCGATCGATCTTTATGAGCGGGTGGCGAGTGTAGCGGGAGCAACTGAACCGGTACGGGTAAAGGCGATCGCTCTCAATACCCATAAATTTAGCAAAGAAGAAGCCGATCGCGCGATCGCCGAGATCCAAAACCTTACCGGACTTCCCTGTACAGACCCCATCCGCTATAGTGCTGATTACCTCCTAGATGCCCTTCTCAACCCTAACTCAACCTCTGGATGATTGATCCCTTTATCCTTCCCAACTCCAATCTCATTCTAGGAGCTATCCTGCTTGCCCTCTGTGCTGTTGGCTATTGGGCAGAACAAACTCGCCGAGGAACGCCCCCCCTAGCTGCTCTGCTGGTTCTCTGTCTTGCGAGTCTGTGTACTCATCTGGGATTCACTCCCACCAGTGCCCCCATCTATGCAGTCATTGCTACCTACGGCATCACGCTAGCCATTCCTCTCATTCTCTCCCAAATCAATTTACGGGAACTAGCCACCCATGCCAAAGCTACTCTCCTTGTCTTTGCTTGTGGCATGGGCGGCACAATCTTAGGATCTATCCTGGGCTTGATCCTCTTACCCTTAGGAGACGAAAGGGGAAAACTGGCCGCTATTTTTGTTGCTCAGTATATCGGTAACTCCCTCAATGCCGCCGATGTCGCTTCTGCCCTAGACTTTCAAGGGGCTATTACCCTGGAAACAATTAACACGATCGATCGCCTGATTGCCAGTCTCTTTATTCTCTTCTGGCTCCTGATCTCCATCATTCCTGGTATCCGTCGCTTCTTTAGCCCACATCAAGAGGATTGGGGAATTCGCTTTGGCAGCGCTCCCGTCCCCACCATTCTCAAACAAACAGCTCCCACACGCTTTGATTTAGCCCTAGCCTTAGCCGCTAGTGGGATGTCTGCTCTATTGGGCTATGCGATCGCTTCTGTTATTCGCTTACCCGGTAGTGAACTCTTCTTTACCGCCATTATCGTGATTATTTTAACCCAGGTTTTTTCGACAACGAGCGATCGCCTCGCTGGAATCGAAGAATTTGGCGCACTCGCGATCCTTCTCTTTTTCTCCACCCTAGGAGCCACCACCAGCATCCCAGAACTTCTGGCACTTAACCCCATACTGCTGCAATTTGCTGGTATTATCCTCCTCACTCACCTAGCAATTATCCTCCTCGCTGGCAAACTCCTCAACATAGAATGGGCGGACATTCTTATTGCTTCCAACGCCAGTATTGGCAGTGCCACCCTAGGAGTTGCCATGGCTGTCGCTCAACGTTGGGAAACCCTGATTATCCCCGCCATTATTTGTGGCACAGTTGGCTCCATTTTGGCTAATCCCATTAGTCTCATTTTGGGACATTTACTCTCCTAATCATTAACCCTTAATAACTAATAATTTGGTAAGCTATTCCTGTTAATTTTTACCCCCATTTCTATGTCTCCTGAACTCATGCAAACCACCCTCAACGGTTACTTCACCCAAATGAGTGCCATGAACCCTGAAGGGTGGGCTGAACTCTTTACCCCCGATGCCACGATTGCCGATCCAGTGGGCAAACCTCCCATCATTGCCCATGAAAAAGCTACTGCATTTTTCCAATTTCTCGCCCAATTTTATGATCGTCTAGAAATCACGCCTGAAACTCCCTTTATTTCCGGTACAGGTGCAGCCGTAAAATGGCAAATGAACGTCATTGCTAAAACTGGAAAAACAGCCCAAACGGAAGGAATCAGTGTATTTGAATTCAATGAAGCGGGTAAAATAACGGACTTAGCTTCCTATTGGGATGAACCTGGACTTATTGCCCAACTCAAAGGCGCTTAAGTTGTAGCTAGAAACCCGGTTTCTACCAGAAACCCGGTTTCTATTTCTCAATCTAAGAACGAGTCGCTTCTAAAATACGAGAGTAATAAAACCGAGTTTTCATCATCGCATTCCGTTCCACCTTAAAGCCATATTTCTCTAAACTGGCAATCACATCCTTTTCCTTATGCATATAAGCGCGAGTCGTTTTAGAAGGACCAGGGAAAAAGCTACCAATTTTCTTCAAAATTGCCAAAGCACAAGTTTTCGGCGCAAAACTGAGAATCACCCGTGATTTGGCCAACGAGCAGAGATGACCAATCATTTCATCCGCTTTTTCATGGGGATAATGAATCAGGACATCCAGGCAAATGACGCTATGATATTCACCGTCCAGTTGCTCCAAATCTTGGGTCTTAAATTGAATATTATTCAGATTGTCTAAAGTATCTTGAGCGCGAGTTTCGGCTTCACCCACCATTTTTTCCGAGATATCACTGGCAAAAACCTGAGCGCCAGCTTCAGCCAGAGGAATGCTGAGGCTCCCGACTCCACATCCAGCATCACAGATGGACAGTTCACTGAGGTTATTATCAGCTTTTAGCCAGTCTAGAACCGTGTCTACCGTTTGCTGATGGCCTTTACGGATATCGAGTTGAACGCGGTTCACCTCATCTGTACCGTAAATTTTCCGCCATCGGTCAAAACCAGTTTGGTTAAAGTAGTCTTTGACAATGGTCTTATCGTCTACTAGGTTTTTCTCTTCTGCCAGGGTCATAGGAATTACAGGACGTTGTACACAGGATGGGA
>NZ_CEZBFX010000039.1:0-36577 GCF_982964205.1 Roseofilum sp.
CATTGGTCAAGCGATACAACTCATCATACTCGCGCGTTTCCACCGTACCATTGGGAAACTCAGTCTTGACTAAATTCCCCACTTCATCATAGCGATAACTCGTCTCCTCCGTTCCTCTACTATCTTTTATCGTCGCAATTTGTCCCGATTTCGATTGCAGGTCGCTACATGTAAGCCAGTCCCAAATCTTTTCCTCTGCTTGATTGAAGTCATCTGTAATAAGTGTCATCTAGATGATAGCAACGAGCGCAACCCCCATGAAAATCGATCGCCATGGACAAGCAAAAATCCTCAACTCTGAAGGACTGGAGCGATTATTTGAGGTGGGGTTGCAGACCGGATCGCGATCGCTCCCTATTCGGCATCTGTCTCTACACCGCTTGCCGTATTCGAGAGACTTGCACTGTACCTACACAAGGGAATTGTACTCCAAGAAATTATCTTCAGGAAAGGCAACACTAAAGGAAAACTAGCCACCCGTGCTATTCATGGCGATCGCTGATCGCAGCAGCTCTTGGCTTAAGGGTGAATAATCGGCTACAATTCCTTCTAGGGTCAATCCGGGCGCTCCCCTTTTTGCGCAATTAATCTGTATTATAAGATCCCCTTAGTTCCTTTGGTTCAATTGCCTTGGCTAGACAGAGCGATCGTATCGTATTCTAGTTTAATACTCATTTATTCTACACTTCTGATTTAAGTTAACATACAATGACTCTTCCCAACTTTATCCTTCTAGGGGCAGCAAAATCCGGGACTAGCTCTGTCTGGAATTACCTCAAACAGCATCCCCAGGTGTTCATTTCTAATCCTAAAGAGCCTAACTTTTTTGTCTTTGAAGGGATGAAGTTACCCCCATTGCTCGGGCCAGAACCTCCAGAAATTTTGCGTAAAAGATTGTATCAAAATACGATTACTGATTGGCAAAGTTATCAACAATTGTTTGATAAGGTCTCTGGAGAAAGTGCCATTGGCGAAGCCTCAGTCAGATATCTTTATTTTCCCCAAGCCCCGGAAAAAATTAAGAACTATATTCCGAATGTAAAAATGATTGTTATGTTACGCAATCCGGTGGATCGTTTGTATTCCCATTATGTGATGAATATCCGGCATTTACTAGAACCTTTATCCTTAGAAGATGCTTTAGCCCAAGAGAAAGAGAGAATCAATAATCGTTGGGGTTGGGATTGGCATTATACTCAAGTGGGGATGTATTCAGAACAAATTAAGCGATATTTAGATTACTTTCCCCCAGAACAACTGAAAATTATTGTATATGATGATTTTCGCCAAGATCCCTTAGGGACAATGAAGGAAGTATATCAGTATCTAGGGGTAGATGATACTTTTGTCCCAAATGTTGAAGGACGAAAAAATCAAGGATATTGGCCGAAAAATAAATTAGTCCATCAGTTTTTATATACCTCTAATCCCTTAAAGTCATTTCTAGAAAAATGGCTACCACGGTCTTTATATCAGAAGTTAATCAAAAACTTGAAGCAATGGAATAGTGCCCCTATTCCCCCCTTATCCATGGAGTTAAGACAATCTCTGAATGAAGTCTTTCGGTCTGATATTATCAACCTTAAAGAGATTTTGCATCGAGAGATTGCTTGGTTAGACTCATGAGCTTAGACTTGCTGGATAATTAAGAGTTTATCAATTTCTGGGTTGGGAATGTCTTGAGTTTTTCCATTGGGCCAAGTGACTTGAATGGACTCAACTTTATCTTGCTGTCCTAAACCAAAGTAGAGTCGGTAGTGACCTTGAGATCGCCAAGCCCCATCTGCTTGACCAACTTGCTGGAATTGAGTCCCATTTTCGGTAATGACTTTAACTTTACCACCAATAGCGACTGTATTGCCCGCAGCCCCTTTCAATTCTATTTGTAACCAATGGTTCTCATTTCCAGGATTCCGATAGAGCAACACTTTAGACTTGCTAGATTTGCTTAATTCGGCAATATCCTCGGCTTTCTTTTGTTGTTTTTCCCACCAAGACATTTCTTCTGATTTACCGATCAGTAAGTCGCGATCGCCATCATTATCCGCATCAAACCAAGTACAATAAGCATATCCTCCAAATGTCTTAGGTGAATTAACCTGTAATAGATCGATTTTCTCAAAGGTGTGATTAGGACGTTGGCGATACATTCCATACCGCAACGTATATAAATCAGTTAACCCATCATTATCATAATCGACCCAGTTAGCAGCAAAAGCTCTAGAAGGCAGTCCAATAGATTCGGGATCGGTAGCAATATATTCACCTTGATTATTTGTAAATAATACACTTCCTTTTCTGGAGGCGGCAAATAAATCTAAGTCTCCATCATTATCATAATCGGCGATCGCAAGTTGATTGACTGAACTCTCCTCTTGCCCTAACTCTTCTGCAACAAAGGTTCCCGCTTGGTTTCTGTAGAGCCAAAACGTGGTTTCATCAGCCCAAAACAGATCCATATCGCGATCGTTGTCAATATCTAACCACACAAACCAACCCATATCAGACATAGCTAAATTTTTCTCTTGTGCCAGATCAATGAAACGACCTTCAGAGATTTGGCGATAGAGTTGATTCGCTTGCAAAGAATTTGGTGGCCAATGCCGTCCACACATAGTATAAAGATCCAGCAGATTATCTTGGTCAAAATCAACCCAAGCCACTTGTCGTGCTGCACAACCTTGCTTTTCTAACCCAACTTGTTCAGCAATATCTTCAAAGCCAGATCGGGTTTGCAACATTAATTCATCTGTCGCGTTAGGTGCAAGTTCTGGCATCTTCCCGACCATACCACCCCGTACAATCACCACATCCAAATTTCCGTCATTGTCATAATCATTCCAAGCCATACCATGCCGATCCATATGAGGTAAGGCATTAATCGGAGGTAGGGCAAAATCATGGAAGGGAGGAGATCCAAACTTAGAATCGATATAAACCTGGGTTAAATCCGATTCAGAATTGAGTTTGAAAAATGGCGGGAAAAAAGGATAAGATGCGGGAAAGGCGATCGATAAACGACCATTGCCTTTGATCCGGAAGTTCACCAACCTGACTTTATCGAGTCCCCCAGATAAAGCATTCGTATCATTGATTTTAATGGATAGATCGCCCGAAGTTACGGGAGTCGCTGATAGCGGGACAATGACTAATCCACCAAAGTCTTCTGGATTGGAGAGATTTTGGGCAGCGATCGTTAATTGATAGTTATGCCAATAAATATATAATCCTGGATCTTTTCTATTCAAAAGCAGATCAGAAACAGGTTGCTCTGTAACTTCATAATTTTGAGGAAATCCTAAATCATAAATTTGATTTTCAAACCCTTTACCTTGCTGATTAATATCGAAAATTTGTCGGGCGTTATGATTGGTAGAATAGACATCTAAATAGGTATCTTGATTAATATCAGCTACCCCTAAATCAAAGAGAGAATAGACAGAGTCCAGATTTTCTTGAGTATAACCAGAATCAATATTTAATGGATACTGATCCAGATCTCGCTGTGTCCATAGGATAATAGCTAAACTCACTAATCCAAGAATAAATAATATAAGAATATTGCGTTTCATGTTCACACTCTCTGTTTATGTTTATTTAGGATTTATTTTCTCGATAATTTCTCTAGAAATCATCCGACGACGACGATACCATGTCGCCATACCAATTAATAGGCCAGAAAGAGCAAATGCTACCAATAAAGGCAAAATTTCTCCAGTTTGAATTGCCTTAACACCTTCACTTCCCAATAGAATAAAAGGAAACAGACCCAATATCGTTCCGAGCGCTGTGCCTAACAGATAATCTTTAAAACTGACTGACGTTAAACCCGCCGCAAAATTAACGATTCCGTAGGGAATAACCGGCAGCAGGCGAATAGCAAAAATATAGAATACACCTCCTTGATAAATTTCCGCATCCATAGCTTTCCAATAACCTTTAAGCTTATCAGACACCATTTTTTGCCCGTTTATTCGAGTAAATCCAAAGCCAATTAAGGCAGAAATAATGGACGCTAAACTCGTCCAAAATAATCCCAACCAAGGCCCAAATATTACTCCCCCCATCAAATTTAGAGGTGTAGTTGGCAAAATTAGCAAGGTTGAGATGATATAAATCATCATAAAAAAGAGTGGAGTCCAAAATCCTGTAGATTCTAGCCAAAGCTCCAGTTTTGAAGAATCAACTCCCGCCAACCAGTAAACCCCTGCTAGAGTCACAATAATACTAATAACAAAAATAATCAGAAAAATACCTTTCATTGAACCTAATAAAGATCGGCTATCTATTTTGGCTTTCAAGACTCGCCAGGACATCCAATTTTATTGAATTCACAAAGTCCACTTCTTGACGGTTGTTTTTTGCCCAAATTTCTCTATTAATACGATCTTTATCCAGAACATTATTTATATTTTTAGGAGTCAAAAGAAGCCCAAAATCATCAGACTCTTTTTTCTCTTCATCACCTAAAACACGATTCACAACCAAGTCCCCAATCGGCTTTATATAATGAGAGTCATCAACATAATTATTCATAGTTTCAGATAGGGGTTCAGTCGTAATACTATTATAATTGAAAAAATCCCAAACAGGCGCGATCGAAACCATTCGTCTTTTCCAATCTTCCAAAACACTCCATTTCCCACTGGCATAAATTGATTCTAGTCGAATCGCATGAGCAGGAGAAAAATAAATAATCAATTCTACATTATGTTTTTGACACAGATCAACAATTTTTTGAAACTCGTGAATATATTCTTCTGATAGTTTATAATCATGATGTAACTTAAAATAAAGTTTTGTAGATCCCTCAAATCGAATGGTTGTATTGCCGTCCTCTTTCTTGAAGTAAGGCAAGAACCCCTGTTGTGATAATGCTTCTTCATTCTCCGATCCTTCTACACTTGCTTCAATAGTTTCTTGGCTCGCTTCCAGGGTATCTAAAGATAACAAAGTATTGAGAAAATCTTCAAAAACAATATGTTTTTTTTCTAAACGAGATTCGGTAAAACTAGACTGATTGTCTAAATTGGCATTAAACATAAAAAAATCTAACCCTAAAATCACCCTCTGTAAATTTGGATTATTTACGAGTGTATGCTCAACATATCTCCTCAGTTCATAAATATTTGCACCATTAAGACCTAGGTTATAAACAGGGGCAAAAGTTTGTAGGGATGGATGATTGGGATCTAAAGCTCTTTTCATTCTGGATGAGCCAAGTAAAATAGTATTGGGTTTAAGATCAATAATCTCTATGGCTTTATAGAGCCTATCATTATTTTCCTTGTTGGGTTTATGATGATTTAATCCATAAACCACAAATTTTTTATCATATACTCCGTAGGGATCAATCATCATATTGACCCCCCCCACGATAATTAACGGTAGGGTGATAAATGAAAAGAATAAAATATTGAAAAATATGTACTTTTTGTCTTTTCTTTTAAAAAGTAGATTGGTTTTATAGATCATTTTTGATTCATCGGTAATAAGTTAGAACTGAAAATACAAAAATTCTGATACACGATTCATCGATAATAAGCAGATTCCGGTTAATAAACCCAGGCAACAAGACCAGATAAAATCAGGCTTGAATTTGTGCATCAATTCTTGGGTATTTGGCATATATTTGACAGCAATGGTTAAGAGGACTAGAATCACAAATGGTAAGCGATCGCTATCCCAAAACTCTGGCAAGTAATTCAATGATCGCCAGGATTGAACTTGAATTCCAAATTGAGTTAATATAGCCAGTTTTCCCGTTGGCTCTCCAGGTAAAATCAATCCATTTCCAGCCATCATAACTTGTAAAATTTTCAGCCCGTTCGATAGGGTATCGGCTCTAAATAAAACCCAGGCTCCAATAACAGATATAAATGTAATTAACCACGATAGAAACTTGGGTAGAGGAATATTTAACTTACGCCAACCATGATTAACACAAAGATAGAAACCGTGCAGTCCTCCCCAGATTACATAAGTCCAACCTGCACCATGCCATAATCCCCCAAGTAACATGGTCATCATTAGATTAGTATAACGCTGAACCTCTCCTTGACGACTACCTCCTAAAGGAATATAGAGATAATCCCGCAGGAAGTTAGATAAAGTAATGTGCCAACGTCGCCAAAAATCACTAATGGACGTGGCTTTGTAAGGGGAATTAAAGTTAATGGGTAAGTTAATATTAAACAATAATCCTAAACCGATCGCCATATCAGAGTACCCAGAGAAGTCAAAGTACAGTTGATAGGTATAACTGAGTACGCCAACCCAGGATTCAATAAAAGTGATTTCACTGGGGTGATTGAATACAGTAGCGACCCAAGGAGAAAGATTATCCGCGATTAAAACCTTCTTACATAATCCCAGGCTAAATAATACCAGACCTCGGCTAAAATTCTCATGGGAAAAAACATACTTCCTAAGGTTCCGTAATTGTGGGATCAATTCATCATGACGAAGAATAGGACCAGCAATCAATTGAGGAAAAAAGACGACAAACAAGCTATAGGTTAAAATATCATAGTTGAGGTTTTTCGTTTCTCCTCGATAGGCATCGACCAGATAAGCGATTTGGGTAAAGGTATAAAAAGAAATTGCTAAGGGCAGAATAATTGTGTTTATGGAGAAGTTAGCCTGAATGACTGGGTTGACAGAAGTGATGAAGAAGTTCGCATACTTGTAGTAACCAATCGTGACTAAATTGAGAGTAATCCCACTCCAGAGTAAGGTTTTAGCAGATTGACTTTTGGGTTGAGCATAGGCAATGCTCTCTCCTATTTGATAGTTAAAAATAACGGATATTAACAGGAGGGGCAAGTAAGCAATATTCCAATAGGCATAAAATGCAAAGGAAGCCGCAGTTAACCAAACTTGAGAGAGTTTGATCAATTTGAATTGATTTAAAGTCCAAAATACCGTTAAGGTTATCGGTAAAAATACAAAAATAAAAATGTAAGAGTTGAATAGCATTTTTGTTTTTGAGAAAAGAGAACTATCAAAACTGAGTTAACTTTGATTACTCATTAGAACAAGATTGATCCCAATGGGTTGTTTGTTCAACAGTTTGGTCTTCTCCTGGGGGGACAGTGCGCTCATTCATAAAATAGACCGTGATTTGATCCATTTCTTGTTCACCGGTATGATTTTGATTCCAAGTTTGGCATAAGTAGTCACCGAAATAAGGATAAAGACGTTTACCAATCGATCGATTCAGGTTAATATAATAGGTTCTCCACTGCATGTTTGGATACCAGCGATTCCGTTGTTTGAGAGTTGGTTTTTCCCAAGTGACTTCCCCTGTTGTTCGGTTGAGAAGATCCACGGGTGTACCATCTTTAAGTTTACCTTGAATGACATGCCAGCCATCATCTTTAGGAGGAGAGGGTGCAAAAATACTCCATCCTTGATCTAAGCGAGTTAAACCTCCAAATCCTTCTATTCTCTGAAAAGTTCTTTTAGATAAGATTCGATTGATGACATGCTCTCGACTGAGAGTTCTGTTGGCTAATTTTTTAACGTTCCAAAAGGTAGTATAAGCAAATAGCAAGATAGCCACTATACTGAAGAAAGAAGATGGACGAACAACTAATGGACGGAATTTAAAGGGAGCTGTGAATTTACCGGCAAATTTACGGTTATTGGCAATGGTTTCATAGAGTTTATTACCTAAGTTCATTAAGGGTTTCCAACGTAAAACTCTGGCAAAAGGCTTGAAGATGGGAGATAGGCTAACCACATAGGCGATCGCGTCCCACTTAAAACGGCGCTTCTCTTGCCAATCTACCACTACCCAAGAATTGTAGGCTTCCATATCAGCGTAAATTGAGGGTTCATTTTGAGCGCAGGTGAGGGGAGTAGTACTGGGTAGAACTAAGAACGTTCGCAGTAGATAAACCACTTTTTTGCAAAAACCACACTCTGCGTCATAGTAAATTTTTAATCCCATGCGTTGTGGAGTGGCTACACGCTTTTCGAGATAATCCCAAAATTCACTCGGAAGAAAAACTAACCAGCTTGCACTGCTAAGAAATGGAAAAATTCCAATTTCAAATCCTAAGCCAAAGCTAATATGGAGAAGAATAAACGTTATAACTGTGAGCGTTCTAACGATAGGAGTCCGAAAGGGGACAAATAGCAATAAAGGGCCTAACCATTCAATCACTAATGTGGCATGGGTTGCCAGAGTCATGAGCGGGGGGAAATTCAAACCCCATTCAGCGACTGGAGTAGCATATTGATCAAAGCTAAAAGCGTAATAAACTGCATCGCCATCAGGGAACCAAATTGAACTACTGACTTTGAAGGCAGCAGAAAACATATAGATATAGCATTGCTGAAAATGTAAGGCGAAGGTTGCTCCAGTTAAAATTCGTTTGGGAAGTTTTTCACGTGAAGAGTTGAGCGCACTATCGATGGAATAGGTGGCTCCTAAGGGTAAAAACATGGCCCAAAACATTAATGCTCTAATTACATCATCAGCAGCAAAAATAACAAATGGATGGCGATTATGAAGAGAAATTAATAAGGCCCAAGATGCAATGGTGGCTAATCGAGTTCTGTACCCAACCAGCATTCCTAATGCCATGAGTAAAGCAAAGGAAAATAATAGGGCTTGAACAATGGTTTGACCACTGAGAGCATGAATTGACCAATACCCAGGTTTGAGAAGTTCAAATAAGACAGGTGTGGGTAAAACACCTTCATTAGAGTATAGGTCTCGGATATCTCTAGAGCGGATCAATAAATCGGCGATTAAGACGAGGGATAAACCGATTCTGAATAAGGCAAAAGAGCGCAAGTCTAACCCAAATATCTGTTCTAGTTTATTGCGCCAGGGAGATAAGACTGACTTGCTTTCACTCACCATTATATTACCTTCTATTTTAAAGTTCTATTGAATACCTGTGGGATAGTTTTTAGCTTTACGTTTTGGAGTTTTAAAAATCCAATTTACCCATCTCATCCACCATCTTTGTAACCAACGGAGGAAAACTTGTAGGCGATGAGAGATCGTGGGCATCCGAATTAAATAAACCAGATTTCTAAATAAAAAAGCAAGCGATCCATGAAAATGCAGGCCAAAGCTAGATACTGCTGCATCATTCACTCCTATGGTTATCATTTCGCCTAAATGAAGATAGCGAAACTTTTTGAGTCGTTTTTGGTGAATTCTAGACCGGAGATTTTTGGCGGCAACTGGTGCTTGTTGATATGCAGCTTGAGCTGTTCGGGGAATTTCTGAGTTACTGGGGATATCAGCAATATCGCCCAAGGCAAATACTTCTGGATATCCTTTTAACTGAAGGGTAGGTTCGACTAATAATTGTCCATAACGATTATGTTCACAGTCTAGATCTAAAACCCACGATCGCGCTTTAGTCCCTGTTGTCCAAATCACTAAATCAGTCGGCAATGAACTAGTTTCATTGGCTTGTTCGACGATCAACCGATTGGCTTCAACTAAGTTAACTTGGGTTAGGAAACTAATCCTTACCTTTCTTTCTTCTAATGCTTTTTCAGCAGTAAGGCGAGTTGCTTTGGTAAAAGATCGCAGAATTCTATCTCCCCTCGTGATTAAGCGGACTTCTCCTTTCTGTCCTAAATAGTCTGCAATTTTCGTGGCTAATTCGACTCCAGAAGGCCCCCCTCCAACAACGGAAATCTGGACAGGATCTTTGCTTAAACTCCGAAAATCTTGTAATTTCTTTTTTAAGAATTCAGTATCCTTTAGGGTACGAAAACTTGCGGTATGTTCTTTGACTCCAGGCACATTATCGATGAGACTCTTTACTCCGACTGCAATAATCAAATAATCATACTGAAGTTCTCCCCTGTCTTGTAGGTAAACTTGCTGTTTTTTTAAATCAGCTCCTAGGATACGATCTTGATAGAATTTGATTTTTTTCTGGCGAATCAATTTCGAGAAGGGGGGGGCAATTTCCCAAATTTGAAGTTCATTAGTGATCAATTCATAGAGTAAAGGGGTAAATAAAATATGATCGTTTTGATCGATGAGGGTAACTTGGAGTTCAGAAAAGCGCTGGAGATATAAGGCGGCATAGAGTCCTCCAAATCCTCCCCCAAGAATACAGACCTTGAAAGGAGATTGAATGCTTGTATGAGAGGAGGAAAGATCAATAGGAGTGTGCATGATCAGTTTTGGCCAGAGGTGGGATTGGGTTTGGGTAAAGAATCTAGAATGGGTTTCAATTCTTTGACAAGTTGCTCACCTCTAACTTTCCTCCCTTCAGGATTTAAATGGTAATGGGTATCGGCAAACCAGCTAACATTACTTTGAACATTTAAGGTCTCTGGATCGTAAATTAAGGGAGCTATTTTTTCGAGTTTTTCGATGGTGATTTGCACATTTTTGATGGTTTTGTCGTTTCTATCGCCATAAATCCAAGGCAACGATAGGATGAGTGTACCGCCTTTGGCTTCTACTTCAGTTTTAAACTGACTAATCCGCTTAATTGCATGTTTGGAAGGGGGTTGGTTAACGACCATTTGCCACCACTCTCCGGTACGCTCTTGATAAGCAATGGGGTCTCCTTGGGCGGTGACATCTGAATAGTAACCGGTTAATTTTCCTTCTTCAATTAAGTCCCATGTGGATTCAACTGCTCCTCGGAGGGTGAGAACGCCTAATAAAAAGCCTTCTTGAGCGAGTTCTTTGGCGGGAATATTACCAACTGTGGGTTGTCCGGTGGCAATGGCTAGAGCAGCGGAGCGATCGCTAATTCCATCCTCATCCCACAAAACGAAATTGTATTCTGGAATGAACAATACCACATCTCCAGGCTGAACATGCTGGAGAATACTGGGTAAAATAACATTTAATCCTACTGGACCGTCTAATCCTAGATTTAAGACGGGGATACCGAGTTGCTCCTGCAAGAGGACGGAATCAATGGTGAAATGAGCGCCCGATCCTCCCATAATCAAGAGTCTGCGGGGAGCTTCTATGGGTTCAGAGGCGATCGCCATCTTCGATTCATATAACCTCCGTAACCAACTCAAATTCCCCCCATAGCGAGCATTATGGTAATAGCCGATACCCCATGCTATTCCCGCAATTAATACCCAACTGCCTAATCTTAGTGCTGTCTGCATAGGTTTCTCAATCTAGTTTAGAAATCAAAATAGATAAACTCTGAAGGAGTATTTGCCCCAAGCAAAATAGCCAATCCTAATAATCCTCTGGAAACCCAAGGGGACACCAAAATATCATATTCTGCTCGTTTTTGCCAAACGGCCAAATGTTCAAGAAAGAGAACTCCTAAAGCTAAAGCCAGGGTGACCATTAAAGCACTCATTTGATTGGTATTATAATCGCTAAAAACGGACGTAAAATTACCAAAAGAATAAGCCAACGGATTAATTAAGGATTTTAACTTCAGGACTAATCGACCGATATTAGTATCCATGAAGAATAGACAACCCAACGTTACAGAGACAAACGTTAATCCCCAAGAGATAAACTCAGTTTTAGAAGTCCACTGTCCGATCAGCTTTTGGAAGGGACGACCGGCGTATCGTAAAACGAGAAGAAGTCCTCCATGATACGCTCCCCAGAGGATAAAATTCCAGGCAGCTCCATGCCAAAAACCGGACAACGTAAACGTAACAAATAAGTAAAAGGGGGCCCATTTTTTGTTTCGGCCCATCAAAGGGATAAACACATAATCTCGGAACCAATTACTTAGGGTAATATGCCAGCGCCGCCAAAATTCCTGAATACTCACGGAGGTATAGGGGGCTAAAAAATTAAGCTCTAACTTGACTCCAAAAAACTTAGCAATGCCCACCGCCATAAAACTATAGCCCCCAAAGTCAAAGTAAATTCTGAGGGTAAACAGAAAGGCATGGAACCAAATAAACCAAGCATTACTGGTTTCCTGTAACTCAATATAAGGGGCAATGTTATCGGCAAGGACAAATTTCATGAACATCCCTAAGGATAACCAGCGCAACCCATATTCTAAGTTTTCCACAGTAAACTTAAACTGAAAGCCTTGGAGCTGGGGTAAAAGTTGACTACGCCGTTCAATTGGACCCGCAACAATTTGGGGGAAAAAGGCAATAAAGTTTACATAATCGACAAAATTAATCGGCTTTTTCCGCTTAGAGACATAGGAATCAACAACGAAAGCCACCATTTGAAACGTATAGAAGGAGATGCCTGGTGGAATTTGCTGGAATACCGGTAGCGGAAACGTTTGTTTCCAGTTAGAAGGGATCGTAAACCCTAAACCGATCACATCTTCAACCAAGAAAGTTAAGTATTTGAAGTAAGCTAAAACACTGACATCAAAAATAATTAAGGTTGCCGCCACTAGATAGGCTTTCCAACCTTTATACTGCAACATAAACTTCACCATCAGGTAATTAAAGATAACCTGAAAGATGAAGATAATGAAGCTGGAGAAGCTAGCATTTAAGAATAAAATTAGGGACAGGAACATTAAGCCCAAGGTATCCAAATACCTTGGCCACAAGTTAAAACTTTTGCCAATGAGCCTAATTGTAAAAAATGGAACTGAAAATAAAAACAGAATCCACCAGAAAGAAAAATCGGAGAAGTTCAATGAGTGGCTTCCTCTCTTAACGCTGTGATCAGTGGGGTGAGACTTGATCTTCAACAGCTAAGGAGAGAAGAACCTCTCCTTAACTTCAAAACTATAGCTGTCAGGGGAAAAATAAGGGTTAAGTTTACTTACCTTTAAAGAATCCACCCCAGCCTGATTTTTTAGTTTTTTCTGCTGGTGCAGCTTTAGCTTGTTCGCCCTCTGAACTATCCAAGTCAGAAATATCGAATTCAGATACTAAGTATTGGGCTGCATTTTCAATGGTGGGGTGATCCCAAAATAGAGTAGAGGGTAATTCTACATCATCTAGATCTAGCCAATCTTCTAAGTCTCCCACTAAGGTTACCGCATCAATGGAATCTAAACCATAGCGAGTTAGAGATTCGCTAACATCAATTTCGTCTGGTTTTTTAGACAATACTTCAGCTAACTGGTTAACCAGCCAAGTTTGCAGCACTTCAACAGGTGATTGTTCAGTTTGAGTTTGTTCGGACGTAGAATTTTGAACTTGCATGGGTTGGAGTCTCCTCTGTTTAGAGAGTTGCTAGTTGGAAAGGAACAATAGAGAACATTTGTTTCTGTTCATACAGCTTAACGAGTTGCTGGGCAACGGTTTCCATATAGGGAGCAGGAACCGGATGCGATCGCCCGAAGGGGGCTAACAGTCGATTTAAGCTTAGAATCAACCATTTGCCTTCAGCGAAAAACTCATCTAGGTTTTCCCGATTATAAACCCACATCTGCACGCATGAAGCTGCTGCATGTAAGGTGCAATATTTTTTCGCCAACTCAAACAGTTCTGGGGATTGATTGTGACCATATTCAAAGGCTGAGTTAGCAATTAACCGATCGTGGGCATCAAGCTCTTCAAGGATAGCTTGAGTCAAGGCAATCACGGGTTCAATAATTTCTGGGCTGATTGCATTTTTCTCTTTCAGCATCTTAAGCTGGTCTAAAGTAATTTCTAAACCTTGGAGAACATCATCCGCCCCACGGCCAACTAATTCCAACTTCTCTGGTTCAAACTTAGGAAGCTCTTGATCTAAGGCAAAGATTGTATTCAGACGCTGACCAATTTGTTCCATTTTAGTGTCATTTCGTCTGGATCTAGATTTAGAGATTTGACGAAATTGGAGCAACAAGGCATGGAGATTAACGACACTACTGCCGTCAAATACACTAATAATTGAATTGTCTCGTAAAACTTTCTGGAAAATCCCCGAATCATGTTCTTCACGCATATAGAATCGTGAACCCAACACCACGGAGATATCATTAATCATGTTCTCCAGTTGAATCGTGACGAAATACTTGACGACGGCTGCCCAAACACTGAATTGTTGGGGGACAACATGAAATCCCCTAGCTGAGGCGATCGTTTCGCACTCACAGATGAGAAGATCCAAAAACCCATTGACTAAAGTATGGCGGGGTTGGGGCATCTGGAAAACAGTTGTCCCATAAACCTCCCGTGAGAGGGCAAATTTTAGAGTGGTTCTCAAAGCTGTGTCTGCGGCTCCATGGGAAAATGCAGAACACAAGGTGCGCGTAATTTGGAATCCTTTCAGGGCTAACTCTAATCCGGCACCTTCTTCTTTTAAGAGCATATCATCAGGAACAAAGCAATCTTTGAACCCAATACCACTCATATCTGATGCCCGAATTCCATGGGTCAAAATTTTGGGCAAATTATAATATTGATCGGGATTGAGACGGCTTTTATCTACCATAAATAGGGACAGGCTTCTGGCTGCTGTACTGTCCTCTGTTTTGGCTAAAATGTAAGAAATACCAGAAATGGTTGCCCGGTTAATCGGCCATTTTTCTCCGTTTAAGAGGTAACCTCCATCGACTTTCTTGGCACTGAGGTCTCCTCCTGTTAAATCAGCCCCATGTTCCCGTTCGGAATAACCGAGACACATGGCACCATTTTCATTTCTCATGTAATTCGATAGCCAAGCTTTTTGCTCTGGAGTACCGGCCATCCAGGTAATAAATGACCAAAACATGGTTGTAAAGGCAATACCGATGGTTTGGTCTCTGCGACATAAGACCCGAACAATAGCAACAAACTCTTCAAAGGAGGTAAACTCACCCCCATATTCTTGGGGAACATAGTAGTTCTGAAGTTTCCAGTTATAGAGCCAGTTTACTTGCTCATGGGGAAAAGCTTCGGATTCATCAATATCAACGACCTGTTTATAGGACATGATATTATCGGGAGATTCTGGATTCCCCAGAGCCTGTTCTAGCTTTTCAGCTAGGCAATATTGTTTCAGTTGCTGCATGGACTTTTCCAAAGATAACGGAATCAAGATTGAGATTGAAGCTCGGAAGCAAGGGAGTCTACTTCACTTTGTAAATGGCGATAGGTAATCGAGAATTTGGGGTTTTCACACCAATCTGCAACCACGGTTAAGTTTCCTTCTAAGAAGTTGCTACGACAGGCTCGCCGTTGAATTTTGCCACTGGCTGTTTTGAGGATATTCCCAGCTTTGGCTAATACGATCGCGTAGGGTTGGATTTCATGAATTTCAGAAATGGCCTGACGAATATCGCCGATGACCTTTTCTGTATCGAAATTTTGGGCTTTCCGTTCGACTTCTTGGACAATGACCAGTTGTTCTTGTCCTTTCGCTTCAATGGAGAAGGCGGCACCATAATCGGATCGCAGGTCTGGATGAAGTCCTTGCACCGTCCATTCCAGGTCTTGGGGATAGTGGTTTGTCCCGTGAATAATAATCAGATCTTTGATCCGCCCTGTGATATAAATCTCCCCTTCATGGAGGAATCCTAAGTCACCCGTGCGTAGAAAGGGCCCTTCTTGGGTGTCTTTAGTATAGGCTTGGAATGTTTCTTTTGTGGCTTCTGGCCGTTGCCAATAGCCCTGAGCGACGCTGGGATCTTTGACCCAAATTTCCCCAACAGTTTGCTCATTGCATCGGGTTAAGGTACTCGGCTCGACGATCGCCACTTCAGTTTCACACACTAAGCGACCACAGGAGGGATAGATTCTCACCCCTTCTTCATCTGGTGAAGCCGTCACTACCCGATTTTGCTCTAGTTGGGCTGTATCTACAGGGAGAAATACCGGATCGGTGAGTTTGGGTTTTGTTGAGACTAAGAGGGTATCTTCGGCTAAACCATAGGAAGGGGCAAAGGTATTCCAGCGAAACCCACAGGATTCAAAGGTGTCATAAAAGGTGCGCATGACTTCTGGGTTAATCGGTTCTGCCGCATTTCCGGCTGCTTCCCAAGAGCTTAAATCGAGAGTTTCGAGTTGCTTGGGCTTAACTCGGCGTACACAGAGGTGATAAGCAAAGTTAGGGGCTTGGCTATGGGTCGCCTTGTATTTGGACAGGGCTTGCAACCACCGCAAGGGTTGTTTAATGAAGGAAAAGGGCGACATGATGTAGCAGGGGGTGGCGTTAAATAAAGGAACCATCATTCCTTCTACTAAGCCATAGTCATGGAAGTAAGGCATCCAGGTAACGCTGATACTGTTGGTATCATATCCACAGGCTCTTTGCAGATAGCCGCAGTGATGCATTAAGTTGCTGTGGTTAAGCATTACCCCCTTGGGGGTTGAGGTTGAGCCGGATGTGTATTGCAGATAGGCTAGGGTCTCTGAGTTAACTTGAGGGTCTTCCCATTGGTTCGCAAGGTCTAGGGAAATGGTTGAGGTATCAATCCATTGCAGGGTTTCGAGTTCGGGAAACTCTTCCGATCCTTCCGCCATTAAGGACTGAATTTGTGTCGTCGTTAGCACCAAAGAAGCTTGGGCATCTTGGATAATGGCTCGTAGTCTGGGAAGGGTGCGTTTGAGGCGACCGGATTCTGGAGGGGGAACGGGAATGGCGATCGCACCCGCATATAAACAACCCAGGAATGCGGCTACTACTTCTACCCCTTGAGGGTATAATAACAGAGCGCGTTCTCCTTGGGCTTGATGCTGCTGCAAATAGGCCGCGATCGCCTGAACTTGCTGCTGCAACAAACGATACGTTAGTGGGTCTGTTTCTTTTTTACCATCTGCTAAAAACACATAGGCTAATTGATCTGGCTTGTTAACTGCCAAGTCCCGCAAACACTCAATTACAGTTGCATACTTGAGAGTTGGGGATATAGAGTTTTCCACTTCTACACTCATGAATACCGTTCCAATAGAGATCGAAGCCACAAGAGAGAATTATCTTGTGACGAGTTGGAGTTTTTACCTAAACTTTGCTTGAAGTACTTTTATTTTTAATCAGAATCTAAGTGGCATTATGGCACAGACCTCTCAGAGCTGTCATCTCTTCTAGAAGATCTTTACTAAAACTTTATAGAACCTCTGGTATGGGTGGGAACCCATACCAGAGTCTGGAAAGGCTACCCTTGCCGCGATCGCACTAGCTCAAATAGGTGATGCGATCGTGAAAAATTGTAAACTTTAACCGAAGGATCGGGAAATCAGGGCAACTGTTGATACTCATTTACAAATTCCACACTCAAGACAACTTGTGATATTTCTTTCTTCCATCAAGTGCAGTTTGAAGCCTTAGACCCTAAGCTATACAAGTTTTTGCCTATTGCCCAGCGTGCAAAGCGCTATAAACACTAAGGTTTAGCAATCCATCCTTTGACTTCACTATCGAGGAGAGGTTTTTCTAGTTTCACATATTCACTTTTTGCCGCTTGCAAAATATGTTTCATCTGCACAGATTCATCATTTTCTGCTGCTAGAAAAGCCGCATTGAGGGCAATATTGCGGATATTTCCTCCAGAAATACTCAGTTTTGCTAGTTTGTTCATATCTAAATCTTGAGTTGGCGTTTCCGTGGGGAAAATTCTGCGCCAAATTTCTGCCCGTTGTTTAATATCAGGAAAATTGAAAGGAACAATAAATCGAATCCGTCGCATAAAGGCATTATCCAAGGCTCCTTTGAGGTTAGTGGTGAGAATAGCGAGACCTTGATAAGCTTCCATCCGTTGCAAAAGATAGCTCACTTCAATGTTAGCATGGCGGTCATGAGAATCTTTGACTTCGGAACGTTTTCCAAACAGAGCATCGGCTTCATCAAATAATAGAATAGTGCCTCCACTTTCAGCCGCATCAAACACGCGGCGTAGGTTTTTTTCGGTTTCACCAATATATTTACTGACCACAGAACTGAGATCGATTTTATATAAGTCCAATTGCAGAGTATTGGCGAGAACTTCTGCGGCTGTGGTTTTTCCTGTGCCACTGGGGCCGGAAAATAGGGCGCTGATGCCTAAACCGCGTCCACTTTTGCGCCGAAAGCCCCAATTTTCATAGACTTTTGCCCGTTGGCGTAGGTGAGCAGCCATGGTTTGCAAGGTTTGCATTTGAGTCTCAGGAAGCACTAGGTCATCCCAGGTCGCTTTGATTTCGATCCGTTGGGCGAGGTCGTCCATGCGAGGACGGGCTTGTTGGCGACAGGCTCTCCACAGTTCTTTTGTAATAGTTTCAGGGAGTTCATTGCGGTTTTTACTGAGGGTATGGCTACAGATTGTTTGAATTTGAGTACTGGTGAGGTTGAATTGGGAAATTAGGATTTGCACTTGCCCGTTAAGTTCGATACCCCATGAATCGAGGTGAGTTTGCCAATATTGGGATTGTTGGGTCAGAGTGGGTTTGTGGACTTCAAGATTGATGATGGAGCGGTTGGGGATGGAGAGGCGATCGCTACTCGTCAGAATCACCGGTGTACTAATCTCTTGAATGAGCTTAATGAGTGCTAGGTTTTGGTTCAGGGGAGTGGCAAGTTTATCGCAATTAATCAACAGCGCATACCCCTTGAGAAAGGCCTCTCGATGCCATAACCTCAGCAGTTGATGCACATCATGGGGACTAGAGGGAAGTTGAGCGGGATCGAGATGATGGAGGGTTAGATTGAGACTAGCAAACGCGGTGGTGGCGATCGCCTGTTTACTCCGACTATCTTCCCCACATAATTGTACTAAAGGAAACTCCTGACCATTAGCAGCACCCACCCAAGTATCCACTAACGTTTGAATCAGTTCATGGTCATGTTCCATTAGAGACACCGAAACGTCCAACGATCCGATCAGAGCTTCGAGTGGCAACGGTTGGGTTTTGACTCCCGCCAAATAATGTAGAATACTCTCATCAATTCGCAGAGGACTCAGGGTAAACGACGGCCCCGATCCCAGTTCAATTAAGCGCCAGTAGCGTAAGGGAGATTCCGGCGTTAAAGCGCTCCAATGGGGGCAATCTAAAAGTTTCAGTGCTAACCCAAATGTTGGGTAAGATTTCTGAGCTATTCCTTGGAGCTGACTTAACCAGTCTAAAAACTGTTCATCTAATTCTGCACCCGCACATAACAGTAAAATATCCCGTTCAAAACTCGAAAGATTAAACGTACTACACAGTTGATCGAGGGCAAATTGAGAGTCTTCTAAATCGGGAATCGATTCACCTTGCTCGGTAACTGTTTCTGCTGGATTATCTCGACTGATTTTTTCATTAATCCTGGCTTGCAGTTTTGCTAACCCTTGGATTAAATCCTGTTGATTTTCATTTTGCCAAGTGTAGTTTAATAAATCAGTCATGGCTTAATAAAAACAATACTAATAACTCGTCGATGTTGCTCAGTTAATTGTGGAATCATTCCAAGGTGAGAATGGGGCCAATATATTGTTCATAGGTGGGACTATTGGGATCGAGATCCACATCCAGTAAGCTCTCTGCGCCATCAACTTGAATCCGAACAAAATAGTCTCCCGGTTGTACATTGCTAATGGGAATAACTGGGGTGCGGGTATTTTCCCGAATGGGGGTACTGTTGAACAGATAAGCGATCGCGTTTTCGCTAGAGTATTCATTGAGCATTAGCACCACTCGCTGTCCCAAACCGATCGTTAAGTTCGTGCGAATAATCACTTGACCCAAGCGACGGTCTTCTTCCGTTTCTTCAATGTCTACCAGTTCATAACCCAGAAAACTGGGACGCACCACAAAAGGAAAAACATTAGATTCGACTTTTTGAACTGGTTCAGTGGTAGTACTAGGACGAGGAGGACGACGGCCATTTTGAGACGGAAGGGACGGCAGTTGGGGATGAATCACTTGCAGGGATTGGACTCCAGCCCGTAGATGGGTATTGGGAACCAGACGCAGGGAAAGGCTTAATTCTGTATCGTTGATGATTTGGGGAGTGACTTCGGCTTGATTGATCCGAACTTGGGCGATCGAATGGGAGAGGAATCGACCGCGAATACGGAGGGTGCTATTGGCTAAAATAGGCATATACTTACCTGTAGTATTGACCACTTGATCGACCACAGGTTGTTTCGGGAAGGGGCCGCCAATCATGCGGCGATCGCGCACCGGTAGTGAAGATTTGGCTGATATATCGCTTTCAATCAGAATCACACTGATTTTATAGACCACAGATAAAGCATGGGGAGTCTGAAAAAAAACTGACCAAATTTTCGAGAGTTCATCCGTAGAAACAGAGATGAATTCCGCCCGAATTTGCTCAATTTGATCGGCTAAATCCGACCCTTCTAAGTAATCGAATGTCGGATCGTTAATCGTTTCCTGAATCATCTGAGGTGTAAAAACCAACTGATCTTCTAACGCACGAGCCACACAACCTAAGAGTCTTTGCGGTTCTAATTCAGCATCATTACCGTAACAAGAAATCACGTAAAATAAATCTAGAGCTGCTTGCCTGCGCTTGACCATATCTCCCCGTCGTTGAAAGTTAGGAGTGTCTTGATTGGTTAAAGCCGGATTGCGTTTGATGTGATACAAGTATAGATTCACTCCAGTTTCTGGGATACCTCCCCCTGCACCATCAGGGCGCACCGTGGTTACCCTAGAACCATCTACATCCGTTTGTATCGCTTGTTGAATAATACGCTGCATGGTCGCTGTGGCCGTGGCGATCGCTAAATAATTAGCCATTCAATTCACTCACTCGCTTCACTGCTCTGTCCATTCTGGAGTCAGACCCTGCTCCAAAATAGCTTAATGGGGTCTTAGCGGCTATCTTAACTTAGGATTAGCCATTCCTCTATACATTAATTTTTGTTGTTTTTTATTGATATTTATCAGATATCTATTATCTCTTTATAAGATAAGTTAAGTTGTGTAAATCTTCAAGAAAAACCCTTAAAAAAGTAGTCATTAATTCATCGGTTATTGTATGGTGGCACTATCGTGGTTTAAGAGTTTATTTTAGGAAACATATCTCCCTAATTTTTTGATTTTTATATCCAAGTTTGGATAAAGTCATCTCTTAGCCCATCTATTAACCAGAATTCTCCACAGTAATTTGGTATTCGGAAGGAATCCACTATGGCGAGACTTGATTATTACGCTCCCGGTGTTTATATCGAAGAAGTCAATCGCGGCAGTCGTCCCATTGAGGGAGTCCCGACTGCCGTAGGAGGCTTCGTCGGTTTTACCGAGGACATCCGAGGTGGCGCAGAACCGTTTAAACCGATGTTGGTCACCACTTGGGATCAATATCTGCAATATTTTGGCCGACCCAACTCCGACGGGTTTACCGACTTTGGGGCCTACTTACCGCTAAGTGTCTATGGATGGTTCCTCAATGGCGGTGGTCGCTGTTGGGTTGTTAGTATTGGCACTCGCTTACCCGGTTCCCCAGAACCAGAAGCAACAGAAACCGGAACCAGCATTATGAACCGGGGAAACCGACCTTCCCTAAAATTCTCTATCCGTCCAGGTTCTGACCTCACCACTACCGATAATGGCTCGATCAATGCCATGCTCGTACCTGTGGATCGCTCCGTTCGGGTGCAAATTATGGATGGAGAACCCAAACCCCCACCATCGAGTACGAGTTCTTCAAGTGCGAGTACTTCAAGTACGACCGAGAGTACCTCCAGTACAACTATTCCCGCGAATACTGGGGAATTTTTCACCGTAGTCGTTGCCCAAGGGGATGAAGAACTCGAACGGTTTGAAAACCTGACCATGAATCCCCAAATTGATTCCTCTGTAGCAACCTATGTGGTTACAGCCCTAGAAGAATCAGAATATATTGCTGCTGTAGACCTATCCATCAGTGGCTCTCCCCTAGCCCGACGACCCAGTAATGGATTGTATGAAATCAGCCCTCCCGTGGTGATGCCTTCTCCTGACCGCTTCTCCCAACATATTGAAGGGGTAAGAGATGACCGGACTGGCGTTCGGGGACTCTTCGAGATTGACGAAGTGACGATCATGGCTTGTCCCGATCTGATGAAAGTCTATGAAACCGGCCTGATTAACATCGACCAACTGCACGGGATTATGGATGTAATGGTCAGCCTCTGTGAAGGAGCTGCCGATGGCGATATCCCGAATGCTCCCAACCGGATGGTGATTCTCGATCCACCCCCAGACCGAGTAAAACCCCAACAAATCAGTCGTTGGCTGCGGGAAGAATTTAACCGCCGTTCGCAATTTGCCGCTCTCTATTATCCCTGGATTCGGGTTCCCAATCCCAGAAATGCTGGTCGCCCAGTAGCCATTCCTCCCAGTGGTTATATGGCAGGGGTTTGGTCTCGCAACGATGAAACGCGAGGCGTTTATAAAGCACCTGCCAACGAAGTCCCCAGAGGAGTTATCGGTTTAGCTTACGATTGTAATTTCCGGGAACAGGAACTGCTTAACCCTGCGGGAATTAACTGTATTCGTCCCTTCCCCAACCGAGGCATTCGGGTTTGGGGTGCTAGAACTCTCGTTGAGCCGGATAATATCCAATGGCGCTATATCAACGTTCGCCGCTTGATGAGCTACATCGAGAAATCCATTGAAAATGGAATGCAATGGGTCGTCTTTGAACCCAACGATGAAGACCTGTGGCAACGGGTTAAACGCACGATTACCAGTTTCTTAACGGATTTGTGGCGAGCTGGTGCGTTGATGGGAGGATCTCCTGCTGAAGCTTTCTACGTCAAGTGTGATTCTGATATTAATACTCCCCAAAGTATGATGCTCGGTCGATTGTATGTAGAAGTCGGTATTGCTCCCGTGCGACCGGCTGAATTTGTTATCTTCCGTATCAGTCAATGGACGGCTGAAGGCGAAAGTTAATGGGTTAATTCAGGAGATGGGATGCCCTCCGATCTTCTGAGTTAAACCTTTTACTCATTACCAGCGCCCAGCGCTATATGCATTCCAATCCTAAAAAAACAGTAAAAGGAACAGTAAAAGGACAAGTACACCATGGCAGCTCCAGTTTTTACAACTACAGCCAACCGATTTTATCTAAACTTTGAAGGTTTAGAAAACTTAGAAATAAAAAGTATGGCTGCTCTGACCTATGAAGGTAAGGTAACCGGTGGAGATAAACCCCTTCACTGTGGTAAAAGAGGCTCAGAGCGACAGACAACGATCGCCGGCTATGAAACCAACCCCTCCATGACCATTGAAGTATATGTCAATGATGATACCCAAGGAGCAGCAGCGCGACTCTTTGAATGGTTTTTAGACGTGATGCCAAAAGATGAAGGGGGCAATGGCAATTGGGCGAGCCAGCGTAAATCGGGTTCAGTGGTAGTCTACGATCCAAGCAATGCAGAAGTGTTGCGATGGAATCTAGACCGAGCTTGGATCAAGAAATATTCCGTTTCTGATGTTGATGCCACTTCTGGGGAATTAGTCATGGAAACCTATGAATTTGTGGCGGAGAGAATTACCAAAGTTGTCGCCATGTCACAAGCGGCTTAGAACCTGAATATCTGTCACATTTTCATTCCATCTCGACCATCCAAACAGGAGATTAAACTATGGAGTATTTGACCCAAGCCCGGTTTTATTTAGAAGTGAAAGGCATCACGACCCTACAATTACAAAAAGTCAGTGGCCTTTCCATGAGCATTGAACCCGCAGCCGAAGGACAAGCCATTTTTGCCGGCAAGAATGTATCTGCTGGAACCCAGATTACCCCTTCTCATGTCAGCTATGAGAATATGACCTTAGAGTTTGTGACAACCGTAGAAAATGATGCTCTAATTAACTGGTACACAAACTCTCATCCCGCATCGATGACTGGGGGTACAACTACTGCTGTAGAAGAGGCTGGAGATGCTTCTTTAATCATCTATAAGCAGAACGGCCAGGAGGGAGCAAGGTACAATATAATACAAGCCGTTCCCGCTAAATATACGACAACTCAAGCAAGTGCAGACAGCACGGATTTATTCAAGGAAACGATAGAAATTAGCCATACTGGGATTAGAAAAGTACCCACGGAAGGGACGCGGATTGCACCATTGCCAACAACATAAAATTATAATTGAAACAACTGAACTGACACAGGCAAGGGTTTCCTCCCTTGTCTGGTTGTTTTGACTGAAAAACGATCCGGATTGCCCAACTATGCTACCTCGTTTTCCCAATATTAATCTATCTCGCCAACCCGGTAGACAATACTCTAATATCTCTTCCAGATTTTCTAGTCAGGGTAAAGATGCGTTTGAAATTCAACGGGATTTGGCTGAAATCCTCACTGCGTGCCGGTTTTATGTGGAATTGACCTTAGATGGCTCGAAAGATGGAGTCGATGGGTTATTCATGGAGTGCAAGGGATTTAAGGTGGCTCAAGAGGTGGTTGAGTTTACTGAGGTTTTTCCAGAACCTTGGGGCAAAGCCAAGCGGGGAATGCTGCATACGTCTAAACTCCCGGGTGCTAAGACGACTATTGATAATATTAGTCTCCGACGAGGGTTAAGTGGCTCGGAAACCCTCTGGAATTGGTTGAATGCGGTGCAAGAGGGGAATTGGGAAAAACAGCGACGTAATGGTTCAATTACTGTTTATCGTCAGAATGGTAATATGGGCGCTTTATTTCAGTTTGAAAATGCTTGGCCTATTAGTTATAGTGTTACGGATAATACAGCTTCAAGTTCCGAGTTGGCTTGCGAAGAGTTAGAAATAGCCTGTGAGGTGTTTAAGCGGGTTTCTCCTCCGTAGTTTGGGAAACGGGGCATGGGGATGAGTGATACAGCGCTTTGCGCTGGGGAATAGGGAATAGGGTTATGGTACATGGATTTGAGCATTCAAGCTTGTGTTTCATAACACAAGCAAAGCGATATAAGATTTAAGCCCAATGAATTTATCTTAATAGTTTATGTTGCAAACTGAGTTTGATTTTACTTTACCGAAAGGCTATTTAGATTCCGATGGAAATCTTCACCGTCAGGGAAAGATGCGCCTCTCTCGTGCCATGGATGAAATTATCCCAATGCGCGATCCTAGGGTGATGGATAATCCGGCTTATGCGACGGTGATTATTTTGGCGCGGGTTATTGTTCAATTGGGAACTCTACAGGAAATTTCTCCAGCAGTTATAGAAAATATGTTTGCAGTAGATTTAAGCTATCTTCAAGATTTTTATCGTCAGATTAATGAGTTGGAACCGGTAGAGAATGAGTGAGGAAATGGATGGTTCGATGGGTTTTGCCTTTGTTTTACCTAAAGGGTTGGTGGATGAAGGGGGAAAGGTTCATCAAGAAGGGGTGATGCGTTTCGCGACTGCGAAAGATGAGATAATTGGCGATCGCCACCCAAATGTCTCTGACTACCCAGATTATCGCGCTCTCGTCATGCTCTCGCGCACTATCGAGCAACTCGGGACACTCCCCTCTGTAACGCCAGAAGCCTTAGAAAACCTATTTTTAGTCGATTTAGACTACTTACTCGATGTATACAACACCATTAACCCTACAGAAGCAGAATTAGTGATGCTGGGGGAGTAACTGGCTACCCCCTACCCCAATTATATCGGGAGGTAGCCTTTATCGCTTTTCATTTTCACTGGTCTAGAGCAGAAATTTTAGCTCTAGAGCATCAGGAGCGTCAGCAATGGGTTGAACAAATTGCAGGTATGCTAAATCCGGAATAGTCATGAATTTTTTCATTTTTAAATGTTTAAGATAGGATGGGAGAGTTAGCAAAACCTCACACTGGATGGGTCATGTCTAGTTCTGTCCCTGAAGAAGTTAGTTATCCGCGAAGACAGCGGCAGTTGCAGAGTGTCATTCTGAAACTGGGGTTACCAGAAAGCTCCCCAGTGCAATGGCATTTACTCGATAAAGCACTGACCCATCCGAGTATATCCTCCACAGAAAATTATGAGCAGTTGGAGTTTATTGGTGATGCGGTAGTTCGGATCGCTGCTTCAGAATTATTGATGGAATTGTATCCAGATGCGACGGTGGGAGAATTTTCAGCCATTCGGAAAATTTTGGTGAGCGATCGCACTTTAGCCCAGTTAGCCGATAGTTACAATTTAGAACAAGACTTGCTCATGGATAGGGGCACAGCCAGCGATAAACTCGGCCGTTCGTCCCGTCTTGCGGATGCCTTTGAAGCCATTTTAGGGGCACTTTACTTGAGTACCCATACCCTAGAATTGATCCGACCTTGGCTTGATAGTCATTTTACATTCCTGTCTACGGAAATTCGTAAAGATCCGGCTCGACGAGACTATAAATCAGCTCTGCAAGAATGGACTCAAGCCGTTCATAAGGTTTTACCCGAATATAAACTGATTGCAGTAGAATCGCAAAAACGGACAGCCGAACCCTTTACGGCTCAGGTTTGGGTGCAGGGAGAACCTTACGGTACAGGAAAAGGGCGATCGCGCAAAGCGGCTGAACAAGCGGCAGCTCAAGATGCCTTATTTAAGATCAAAACCACTGAAGAGGGGTGAAAAAAATACAGCGTGGATAAACCATTTAAGATTGCGATTTTGGGCGCGGGTCGATGGGGAAACCATTTAATCCGTAATTTCCTCGAACATCCCCAGACGGAAGTGGTAGCAGTTGTAGACCCGAACCCTAGCCGACGAGAGGCGATGAAAAATCGGTATAATCTATCTGAATTAGTGCAGTTAACCGATGACTGGCAGGGAGTTTTGGCGCGTCCAGAAGTCGAATTAGCGGCGATCGCCACCCCCGCATCCACTCACTACAACATCATTCAATACGCCCTCACTCAGGATTGTCACGTATTAGCCGAAAAGCCCCTCACCCTAGATGCCGAAGAATGTCTAGAGTTGTGTCATCTGGCGGAAAGCCAACAGCGCCAGCTTGTAGTCGATCATACCTATCTGTTTCATCCTGTGGTGCAGCAAGGAAAAGAGGCACTCTCTTCTGGAGCAGTCGGAGAACTGCGCTATGGATATGCAACCCGCACCCATATCGGTCCCGTGCGCCAAGATGTAGACGCACTCTGGGACTTAGCCATCCACGATCTGGCCATATTTAATCACTGGTTAGGCGAAACTCCCGTAGAAGTTGATGCCACCGCCGATACTTGGTTACAACCCGGCTTACCCGATGTTGTTTGGGTGAAACTCCTCTATCCCAGTGGATTTAAAGCTACTATTCACCTGTGTTGGCTCAACCCGGATAAACAAAGACGTTTAGCTGTAGTTGGATCTCAAGGAACGTTAATTTTTGACGAACTCAGTACCGATCCTCTGATTATCCAACAGGGACATTTTCAGCCAGAAGATCCAAAATTCACCCCCATGGGAATTAACCGGGAGGTGCTGGCAACTCCTCCAGGAGAACCCTTAAAAGAAGTGTGCGATCGTTTTCTCCAGTGTGTCCGCCATAATCAACCCTCTCCCCACTCCTCCGGATGGGTTGCAGCTGACTTAGTTCGCACTTTGCAACAGATTCAAGCAAAAATTAACAGCTAGTCCGGTTAAATTGTTAATTGTTAATTGATATAAATGATTGAAATCGAAACCCTCCACTCCCTTTATTTGATAGACTACAGTTAAGAGGCTCAGGAGTGCCAACCCAATGATACAAGTTCAAGCCAGAGCTGCCCAGTCTGCTAAAGCTGCCCTGGAAAGCTATCAATTTGAAGTGAGTAGCCCTCAAGACTATGATTGTCTAATTAAGGTTCAATCCTGTGGGCTTTGTCACTCAGATATTCATATTATTGATAATGATTGGGACATATCCGATTATCCTGTGGTTCCAGGTCATGAAGCGATCGGAGAAGTCCAGGAAGTTGGATCTCAGGTCAAACACCTGAAAGTTGGCGATCGCGTCGGAGTCGGTTGGCAAAAAAGTGCCTGTCTCCAATGTCCGCAATGTCTCAAAGGGAACGAAAACCTCTGTAAAGAAAACGAGCCGCTCATTATTCCTGGCCCTGGTGGTTTTGCCAGCTACCTACTCACTGACTCTCGGTTTGCCTTCCCCATTCCCCAAGACATTGACCCCACCCATGCCGGACCTCTACTCTGTGGTGGAATCACGGTATATTCTGGACTGCGTCATGCAGGCATGACCTCCGGACAGGAAATCGGTATTATTGGGGTTGGCGGTTTAGGCCACATGGCGGTTCAATTTGCTCACCGCTTAGGAAACCGAGTTACTGTTTTTACAACTTCTGAAGATAAAGCCGAATTTGCCAAAACCCTCGGAGCCGATGAGACCATTGTCGTGGGTCGTGGAGAAAGTCCACCCAAGCCGAAAAATTACTTGAATATCCTCTTAAGTACCGCTCCAGCTAACCTAGATTGGGCGGCCTATGTTGAATACTTGGATGCGGATGGTACTTTATGCTTTGTGGGAGTTAGTGATGCACCTTTAACTCTACCTTTGTTCTCTCTCCTTTCCCAGCGTCGCCGAATTATGGCATCACCCATTGGTGGCCGAGCAATCATGAATGAAATGCTCAATGTTGCCGCTCAATACAAAATTACGCCGATTATCGAAACCTATCCCCTAGAAGAGATTAATATAGCCTTGGATCGAGTGAGATCGAATCAGGTACGCTATCGAGCGGTACTCACCATGGATTAAACTGAAACCATCTAGATGCTTCTTGCTATTAATAACGCTGCGGATTATTTCCCATTCTTGATATATTCTTGAATCACTGGATTGAGAAATAATTGCCGCGTGTCTTCTGCCATCTCTAGAAAAAATCGCCGATGGAGTGATTGGATAATCTGGAATAACTCAACGGGAGAAAAGGGGTTAAGTTGTAAAAGTTGCGATAAGCTAACGGGTGCAGTTAGCGTAGCGACTTGATGGAGAATCGTTTGTTCGGGTGCGCTTAACTGCTGAAATTGTTGGTCGAGGTGTCCCTGCAAAGATTCGGATACAATCAGGGTTTCATAGGCTAAAAAGTCTGCTACTCGACCGGCAAAGAGTTCTTGAATGGAAGTAGCGGTTAAGATTAACCATAGGGGGTTACCCTGATAACGGTCAATGAGTTGATGCCAATGTTCGGGATCGGATAGGTTTTGCTCTTGGAAGAGATCTTTTGCTGCATCCCCTAAACTGGATAAAATGAGCGATCGCACGGGATAAGTCGATTTTTCCCAAGCGGTGAGGTGTAGGGGTTTTTCGGTGGAGATCAGGATGATACAACTTTGGTGATTGATTTCAGCGATCGCCTGCAACACCTGTTTACCCGCTTCATCCCTGCACAGAAGTTGCCCATCATCGAGGAGAATTAAGCAGCGAGACTGACGCAAGTGGGTGAGCAGGTGGGAGATCTGGGTTTCCAGGCGATCGCACTTTTGGGGATTGCCGGTAAAAATTGATAGGATATTGGCTAACAGAGCGCGGCGATCTGTATAAAAGCGCAAACTGCGATCTATCGCATATTCAAATTGTGTTTTATTATTTTCCAGCCAATGTAAGGCTAACGTAGTTTTACCAATACCACTAAATCCCAGCAGGGCAAACAAACGACACTTTTCCGTCAGAATGGAACGATCCAGGATAGCCAATTCTTCCCTTCTGCCATAACAGTTTAACCGTTCTGGGGCATTCCCTAAATCAACATAGGATTGAGTTTGTTCTGAAGTTTGGGAATGGTTATTTTTCTGATTATAGTTTGAACAAATGACATTAGTAACGGTTGCATGATCACCAACTATCGCTGAATAATTTTTATTCAAAATTGCGCGAAAATTCGTCTTACTAACCTCTTTTCCTAACCCTTCCGAGAGCAACTTCCACAACTCGGAACCCACATCGCGCACATGACCTTCGCTCGTATAGACATTCTCTGAGATTGTGGTATAAGTTTCACCCTGTAGCGTTCCCTGAAGTATCGCTTCTTGCAGATAATCCAGATGCTTTCCTGTCCGAGCAAAAACCAGCTCATCCGCCAGTTTCAACACTTCCATGATATCCATAAATCCCAGAAAGTACGAAGGCTGGAGTTATTGTAACCTATTTTCCCGACATTGCCGACACATCCGACCCAATTTTTTGTAAAAACTCCCGATCCTTCCGACTCGATTGAGGTGTATGAATTATTTCATAATGGGACTGGAATTCAGTATTCTTGTTTGGTAGGTCATTGATTATGCTAGAAACCCTCTTATCCCTATGGTTGATCTTTGGTGAAAACAGTCAGGGTGATCCCATCATATCAGAGCAAAGCCAGCCCGTTGAACTGCAAAGCCAAAATAAAGCTGAAAATAAGAACGGAGAGCGTTGGTATAAAGAAAGAAGAAACTGTCGGAGCCTTGGAAACAATCGAGACAAATGTGAGATAGACTTAACAGGAACAGGTATGGAAACTCTCAATCAGGCTTATGAAAACAAAGGAATACAGAATATAAGTACTGAAACCTGTTCAAAAGGAGTATTTTCTGGGGCTTATGAACGTCAGTTTCAGTCTATCGATCCCAACATACGTTTTATGTTTACAACCACCTGTAAACTCAACTTTACTCCAGATTATAGAGATGACAAGTTAGTTGTAAATGCTTATCAAAGAATTGATCAAAAATGGTATAGACTATTCCATTACTTTAGAGTTATCCTTGACAATCAAGAAGAAAACCCGGATAAATTTCTTTATTTTGTTGTATCTCACACTTATGACGATGACGATCGTGGTCGTCATAAGTATAATGGAGCTTTTGAAGTTTTCTTAGTCACTAGAGATAATTTCCGTGTCACTAGAGATAATTTCCGTATTATCAAACCGGGTTTTCCTGTCACGACTCTTCATAATCCAGTCAGAATTAGTCGGACTGTACCTTTCCTCAACGATCATCCAGATGGCATCGCACTTTGGCTGAAAAAGCTCAGATGGTATGGCCCTACCTCTGAATATAAACATCCTAATGGGCTTGGATTCGGTTTTTTCTTACTGGCACTAGATTCATTATCTATAGCGCTGGAAGCTCAAAAAGATGACAACATGGAAATTATTGATATGAGTTTTGATCCAGAGATTGCGGAACATATTTATGATGGAAGGGTGGATTACAGATATATCAAAAAGTATGTTTTGAGCGTTGAATTTATTAAAAGATAACCCATGGTTCAATATCTACCGTAGGGGCAGGTTCACCCAGGTTCAGGAATCCCCACCATTCGATGAGTGAACCTACCCCATTCCCCTTTGTGCCCTGGCGGGGGGCGGGTTTACGAGAGCGATCTGTTTTGTTCTAGATCTTGGTGAACCCGCCCCTTGACATCCAAGACAGTATCTACAAAAATCGATTATTGGATTAGGCATACAATAATTGATTTCTAATCTCATCGGCCGTTAATCCCTTGACTAAAACAGAAATCCTTTGGGCGACTTCATAGGGAGTTTTTTGAGGAATAACGATAATCCCACTATGAACGTTATCATTATCCATATACTCAAGATGTAATCGCTCAAAATCAACACGATTATGGGTCAAAAGACATCGATCCATTGAGGTGGCAAATTCTAGTTGTTCGCGATCGCTTTTACCTAGCGTACCTTGTTCGGGAACTGTGGTAACGTCTAGATCTTGTGCTTTCAAAAGTATCGCTACCATTGCAGACATATCTTCATCTGTGTACAGTAAAGCAACAGGACTCATTAGAAATTCAACTGGGATCTGACAACTGGATGGACATATTCATCTGGGACTTGATTGTTCTCAATATACTCATCAATTTCTGCTTGATGATCGCAGTAAAAGCTTAAGGCATCAAAGACTTGAGCTAACGTCAAATGAGGCAAATGCTCTAAGATTTCTTCGGGTTGAATATTCATCTTCCAGAAACCAACTATAGCCCGTACGGAAGTCCGAGTACCGATAATAATTGGCTCTCCCCCCAAAATTTCAGGGTTGCGCCTCACATAGCGTGAAAGGGTTTGAGTAGACATAGAGTAATTTATATTCATTCCTATGTGATTTTAGCCTAAAGCACTTCGCTCTGTATGAGTTTTATCATTTTCGTACCCGATAGCGGCTAGATTATTAATCGGTGACGCATCACTGATAACAATCATAACCGACCCATTTCCTGTAAATTCCTAATATCTTTCTCAAAATCTTCTAGATCGTAAACGGGAATTTTACGACTAGCCAGAAGATGTTGAAATGCGATGCGGTTCATCTGAGCAAAACGACTGGCTTGAGATAGACTGAGCTTTCGTTTTTGGAACAGTAAAATGGCTATTTCTTGCCTCATTTCTGGCTCAGTCATGCGAGTCAACGTTAGGATTTCATCAGATATCAAAATACTCATAAGACTTCTTTCTCTAAGACTCTCATTAGTTTAGCATTGGCGGCGATCGCACAAGCAAGATATATCCCGATCGCGCTTTCCCATGACAATAGGAAAGCACTATCCTTAAAAAGAGGTCAAAGTCTGTAGTCAAGAATCATGACAATAGTCTTAAAACCAGAAACCTATCGCGCCATCCTCGAAAAACTGAAAAGCGATCGCTACTCAACTGCCGATGAAGTGGTTCAAACCGCGTTGAAACTTCTAGAAGAACGCGATCGCCTTTTAGATCAGCAACCAAACCCTACCAGTATTGAGGAGTTTCATGCGAAGGTTAAAGAGCTTACCGATACTTTTAGCGAAGGAATTGTAGCTGTAGATCCGACAACCGTAGCATAGAGTTATATCGACCCTAGGGGCAGGTTCTCCCAGATTTAGGAATCCCCACTATTCGATGAGTGAACCTATCCCATCCCCCTTTGCTTGGATAGCATTGGATCGAGGGAGATCGAAATCATATACGATATCAAGCAGTACTCAGAATGGATTAAACTGAAACCATCTAGATCCTTGTTACTGTCCCTGCTTAACTCTGGACTCATTGCTAGGGGTTCTCATTATGTCTCAGACCGCAACTAATCAAATTAATCGGGAAACCAACGTCGAGCTAGATGTTGAGCTTCGCAAAGTCTTTAAGGTGTTTGGCTCAGAAACGGCTGTCCGAGGCGTAAACTTGAACATTCAGTCTGGTGAATTTTTCAGTATCCTCGGACCCTCTGGGTGTGGAAAAACCACGACGTTAAGGCTCATTGCTGGCTTTGAAGTGCCCTCTGCTGGGGAATTGTTGCTTCAAGGGCAGTCCGTGAACCACGTTCCCCCTTACCGTCGTCCGGTTAATACCGTCTTCCAAAGTTATGCCCTTTTCGGACATATGAATGTTTGGGATAACATTGCCTTTGGACTGCGGCTGAAAAAGCTGACGAAAGCCCAGATTGAAGACCGAGTAAAGGAAGCTCTACGCTTGGTGAAAATGGAAGCATTTGCCCATCGCTTACCGAAACAAATGTCCGGGGGACAACAACAGCGGGTGGCTCTAGCGAGAGCATTGGTGAATCGACCGGCTGTTTTGTTGTTGGATGAACCTTTGGGCGCGTTAGACCTGAAATTACGCAAAGAAATGCAGGTAGAATTGTCTAATTTGCATCAGGAGTTAGGGCTAACATTTGTGATGGTCACCCACGATCAGGAAGAAGCGCTCTCCTTGTCCGATCGCATCGCCATTATGCGCGATGGCAAAATTGAACAAATTGGCTCTCCGAGTGAAATCTATAATCTTCCTGCTACTCCGTTTGTAGCCGATTTTATTGGCGATACCAATTTATTCAAAGGTCGAAGCGCATCGAGTCAGGGGGGAACAGTTGAGGTACAAACGGATAAAGGGTTAAAGATTTGGGCCGCTTCGGATCTTAACGGTAGCACGGGAGTCGGCGATCGCCTAGTGGTCAGCGTGCGACCGGAGAAAATTCACCTCAGCGTGAGTCCCCCAGAGGGCGATCGCAATTGTTTTCAAGGCCGCATTAAGCATACGATGTTTATGGGAACCCATATTCAATGTGTGGTGGAATTGGTTTCTGGAGACCAAATTACCGTCTCCCAACCCGTTCGCGAAGGAGCTGCTTATTCTGAAGCTTTATCGAATCCCGAAACTCCTCTCTATGCCCATTGGCAGAGTTCAGATTGTTTGGCTCTCCATGAATAAAACTATCTACAATTTTATGGAACGAAGGGTTGCCCATGAGTCAACAGGATAAGCTCAATCGTCTTTTACACTCTCGCTCTCTTAACCGTCGCCGCTTCTTGCAGGGGACAACAGCCGCCTTAGCCGGTTTAGGATTATCTTCCTGTGGTTGGACGTTAGCCGATGTGCAAACTCGCACAGTGGAAAGGGGAGACAGTAATCGGCTCTATATTTTTACTTGGGCAGGCTATACCGATGACGATTTGCTGGCTCAGTTTGAGCAGCAAACCGGGATTCAGGTAATCGCCGATGTGTTTGATTCTAATGAGGCGATGCTGGCTAAAATCTTAGCCGGTGGTGGTGGGGCGTATAGTATCATTTATCCCTCGGATTATATGGTGCTAAAAATGGTGGAGGATGATTTATTAACTCCCCTGGATCTCGGTCGCATTGAAGGATTAAATCAGCTTTTTGAAAATTATCAGAATCCGCCCTATGACCCTGGAAACGGTCATAGTATCCCCGTTAGTTGGGGAACAACGGGATTAATTTATAATCGCCAAGCCTTAAATGGAGAGCCGGAAAATTGGGAATATTTATGGCAGAATCAATCCCAATTGAGTCGCCAAGTGACAATGCTCAATGATGTTCGGGAAGTGATGGGGGCGACTCTGAAACATTTGGGCTATTCCTTAAATTCGCAAGATGCCCAGGAAATTGAAGAAGCCTATGAAGCGTTAGTGGAACTGAAACCGGCGATCGCCTCATTTACCTCCGATGCTTGGCGACCCCAGATTTTAACCGGCGATCTGAAAATTGCCATGGGCTATTCCGTGGATGCCAGTGAAATTATGGAAGAGGATGAAAACTTAGGCTATGTGATCCCTAAAAATGGCTCTTCTCTATGGACCGATACCTTAGTGATTCCTAAAACAGCCCCCAATCCAGATGGAGCCTATGCTTGGATTAATTTTATGCTGCAACCGACTGTGGCTGCCGAAATTACCAAGCGCCTCAGCTTTGCCACAGCTAACCGAGTAGCTTATGAGCAATTACCAGAAGAGATCCAACAAGATGCTACCCTATTTCCCGATCCAGAGGTTTTAGCTAACTGTGAAAGCGTTTCACCCGTAAACGAGGATATTGCCCAACTCTATGACCGCTATTGGACTCGATTAACCAGTAGTTAAACCACAAAACGGGTTGCTCCTATTCCCTATTCCCCATTCCCTATTCCCTCCCCCTTTACCCATTACCGCGCGAAGCACTTTATGTCTTCCACTGTTCCTTCTGAATCCAACTCAACTGAAATGCCGACTCCTAAACGCCGTTGGTCAACATTGGTTGGCCCCAGCGTCCTCCTAGGACCTGCTGGTTTGTGGCTCTTGATGCTCTTAGTGCTACCGACTCTGGTGATTTTTGAGTTAAGTTTAGTACCCAATATTCGACCCGGGGATGTGGTAAATCCTTCCGGATTGGAGAATTATTTGCGGGTGTTTGAACCGGTTTATCTGCAAGTGATTGGCCGATCGCTCTTTTTTGCGATCGGCACAACTATTATTTGTCTACTCTTGGGTTTTCCCGTTGCCTATTGGATCGCCCTCAACGCCCCCAAACGCTGGCAAAACCTAATTCTCTTGGGCTTTGTCCTTCCCCTCTGGACTTCTTCCCTGTTGCGCTCCTACGCCTGGATTACCATTCTCCGCCGTACAGGAGTATTTAATAGTATTATCACCAGTGTTGGCCTGCCCCCCTTAACCATTCTCAATGAATGGCCAGCCGTTCTCATTGGCATGAGTTATAGCTTTTTGCCCTACATGGTCTTAATTCTCTATGCCGCACTAGAAAAGCTCGACAAACGGTTATTAGAAGCTTCCGCCGATTTGGGCGCAACCCCCATAGAAGGATTCTGGAAAATTACTGTGCCCCAAACCTTCCAAGGGATTGCAGCCGGGAGTTTATTGGTTTTTATTAGTAGTTTGGGCGATTTTGTCAACCCAGAACTGCTTGGAGGTGCATCCAGTATGACCGCTGCTCGCTTGATTTACAATCAGTTTCTGGGGGCGACTCAGAACTGGGGCTTTGGCTCCGCGCTCAGTATGGTGGTGATTTTAGCTGTGAGTTTGGCGATCGCCCTTTTAATCAAATATGGAGACCCCACCCCCCAAGCCTAGAGATGGGGAAACGCTCCAGACACGGAGAAACAGGGAAAATTCAGCCAGAGTGAGGATGATGGGCCAGACCCATCATTTTTAATGCAAGCCTGTTGACTGGACTGATGGCGATCTCCATCACACCCCACCGTGACTTAAATCATGTTGACAAATATTGCAAGATTTTGTTACATTGATTTACAAGATAAGAAACAAAAGTTCACACAAAGGAGAACATCATGGTCAACTTAGTTATTCTGTCCTTACTCTTCATCGCTGGTTGGGTCGCTGTTTCCGTCATCGGAACTCAAGCCTACTTCATGGGAGAACAAACCAAATCTATCCACGAACGCAACTGGAATTCCGACGGCTTCAACAGCATCGCCAAATCCGTAACCGGTAAAGAAACCGACTACACCAACCGCATCCCTGGATATAGCCTAGATACCTATGGCAGCAACAGCCTGGCACGCTAGTTATCCGAGTCGCGTGAGTACCTTTCCTTCCCGTACTCACCTCCATTCCCTCACGCTAACTCCAGAATAGGAGTTAGCCTTTTTTATGCCCATTCCCAGTAGAGGGATATAGAGACACGGAGAACTCCATTCCCCATTCCC
>NZ_CEZBFX010000039.1:36677-38745 GCF_982964205.1 Roseofilum sp.
ATTCCCCATTCCCCATTCCCATTCCCCATTCCCCAACTTCATGTTTGAATAAAAGCAGAGATAATAAACTTTTGTGAACCCAGGAGTGAATATGTACATCGTGCAGATCGCCTCTGAATGCGCTCCAGTCATCAAAGCTGGAGGTTTAGGGGATGTCGTTTATGGACTGAGTCGAGAATTGGAACTTCGAGGGATCGGTGTAGAAATCATCCTCCCCAAATACGACTGTATGCGCTACGACCAAATTTGGGGTTTGCACGAAGCCTATCACGATCTGAAAGTTCCTTGGTATGGAGCTGCCATTTCCTGCGATGTCATGTGTGGTTGGGTTCATGGACGCATATGTTTCTTCATCGATCCCCACTCAGATGACCTCTTCTTCAATCGCGGCTGCTACTATGGTTGCAAAGACGATAACATGCGCTTTGCCTTCTTCTCCAAAGCTGCTCTAGAATTCCTCCTCAGAACCAACAAGCGTCCCGATATCATCCATTGTCATGACTGGCAAACCGGTTTAATACCCGTCCTGCTCTATGAAATGTATCAATATCATGGCATGGGCAATCAACGAGTTTGTTATACCATCCACAACTTTAAGCACCAAGGCATTGGTGGGGTAGATACACTTTGGGCAACAGGACTCAATCGAGAGTCCTATTATTTTGACTACGATCGCCTCCAAGATAATTTTAATCCCTTTGCCCTTAACATGATGAAAGGGGGTATCGTCTATTCTAATTTTGTTAACACCGTTTCCCCTCACCATGCCTGGGAAGCTCGCCATTCCGATATCAGCTATGGCTTAGGACATACCCTAGAATTGCACAACTATAAATTTGGTGGGGTTCTCAACGGGATTGACTATGATGTATGGAATCCAGAAGTCGATCGCTTTATCCCCTATCGTTACACAGCGAAAACCATCAACAACAAAGCCAAGAATAAGAAAGCCTTGCGAGAGCAGCTTTGGTTAGCCCATGATGATAACAAACCACTCATTGCCTTTATCGGTCGCCTAGACGATCAAAAAGGAGTGCATCTAGTTCACCATGCCATCTATTATGCCCTGCATCGGGGAGCGCAATTTGTCTTACTTGGATCGGCAACAGAGCAAGGGATTAATGACTGGTTCTGGCATGAAAAGCTATTTTTGAACGAAAATGCAAATTGCCATTTAGAGCTGGGCTTTAACGAAGAATTATCCCACTTAATCTATGCAGGTGCAGATATGATTGTCGTTCCCAGTAACTACGAACCCTGTGGCTTAACCCAGATGATTGGTTTGGAATATGGCACTGTGCCCATTGTGCGTGGGGTAGGAGGCTTACAAAATACCGTATTCGACCGGGATTACGATACGGAAAAACCGCTAGAAGAGCGAAATGGTTATGTATTCTATCAAACAGACTATGAAGCCCTCGAATCAGCCATGGATCGAGCGATCGGTTTATGGTATGAGTATCCCAAAGAATTTCAAAAATTAGTTCTTCAGGGTATGGCCTACGATTATTCTTGGAAAAATCCCGGTAGTCAATATCTAGGACTCTACGACTATATCCGTCACAAATAGTTGAGCCGGAGTAAAACGAGGTGAGTAGTAGGAGCAAAATTTTTTTGCCCCTACTAATCCCTACGATAATAGTCCATGAATAGCCAACCAAATACAAGGCGGTTCGCTACTGGTATAACTGACTCGATGGCGTTGATGAGCAGGAATAAATACCCAATCTCCAGGACATAAATGGACAATAGAATTATCCTCATACATCAGTTGTGCCTTCCCTTGTAGCAACACCACCCATTCATCTTGTTCTTGGTCATACCATTGCCCTTCTGGGGTAGTTTGTCCCGTAGAAATAATCCGTTCAATTAATAGATTTTCACTCTGGTGCAGAGATTCAAACTGTTCAGTATTAGGTAAGGGATGGGGTAACTGAAAAAGGTTATTCATCATTATCAATACTCATTTTACAGGGTCAAAAAAATTCGAGAACACTATTTATGGACGATGCAAGGAAAAGGTAAAAACGGTTTTTTCCTATTCCCTATTCCCTATTCCCTATTCCCT
>NZ_CEZBFX010000040.1:0-18772 GCF_982964205.1 Roseofilum sp.
CTATCCCCCCATTCCCCCATCTCTTGAGTTACCTATCTTGGCCCTTTTGGCCCCTCTTACCCCTCTATCCCTACGGTCAACGGCGAACCCTGCGCCAAGAAGTCGTCCAAGACACCATCTGGACGTTTGACCAGCTTCAAGGGATTCTCTACGTGGTCGTTCCCATTCGCATGACGATTATCAAACTCTCCTCTGGGGGGTTACTGGTCTATGCACCGGTTGCGCCTACTCCCGAATGTGTGCGATTGGTGAATGAATTAGTCGATCTCCATGGAGACGTTAAATATATTATCCTGCCTACGGTTTCGGGACTCGAACATAAAATCTTTGTCGGTCCCTTCGCCCGTCATTTCCCCCAAGCTCAGGTCTTTATTGCTCCCCACCAATGGAGTTTTCCCTTTAATTTACCGGTGACCTGGCTGGGGTTACCAGGCAACCGAACGCATATTTTACCTGTCGACAGCCGTCAAGCCCCGTTTAGCGCCGAATTTGACTACCATATCCTAGGGCCGATTAACCTCGGACCAGGACAATTTGAAGAAGTTGCCTTGCTCCACCGAGCTACGGGTACAGTCTGCGTCACAGATACCATTATCTCTCTTTCTGAACAGCCACCGGCGATCGCCCAATTTGACCCCTATCCTCTCCTCTTTCACGCCAAAGACAGCGCCTCAGACCCCATTCAAGATACCCCAGAAAACCGCCGCAAAGGATGGCAACGCATCTGTTTGTTTGCCCTCTACTTCCAACCCAGCGTCCTTGAAACGCCCCAATGGTCAACGGTTTTTAAAAAAGTCATCAGCGCCCCAGACCGCTCTAAAAAAGCCTACTTCGGTCTCTTTCCCTTCAATTGGAAACCCAATTGGAAACAAGCCTTTCAGCCCCTACAAAATCGTCTTTGGGTCGCTCCTGTTCTGCAAACTTTAATCCTCAACCGCGCTCCCCAACAAGTTTTAAATTGGTCTGAAAAAGTTGCCCGCTGGGACTTTCAGCATCTGATTCCCTGTCACTTTAGTGCCCCCATTCGTGCCACAGGTTACGACTTCCGACAAGCCTTTTGCTTCCTCAAACAACACCCTCTTAGTCCCTATTCCTTACCCCCAGAAGACCTCAAACTTCTACAAACGATCGATCGCACTTTATCCCAACGCCGAATTGTTCCCCCTGCACAACAGAAAGTTTAGAGGTAATGATTCTGTTCGGTTAAGCCCTGCGGTAGGATAATCAATGCGATCGCACTAAACATTCTTGAGAAAATACCCATGACTGTTGATACCGTCTCCGCTGATAGCGTCCTGAATCAACTCCAGTGGCGTTATGCCACCAAAAAATTCGATCCAACGCGCAAAATTCCAGATCCGGTATGGAACGTCCTAGAACAAAGCTTAGTCTTGACTCCTTCTTCCTTTGGACTGCAACCGTGGAAATTTTTTGTCCTCACAGACTCTCCTTTGCGCCAGCAGTTACTGGAGCATTCTTGGGGACAAACCCAAGTTGTAGAAGCCTCCCATTTAGTCGTATTGGCGATTAAAAAAGACTTTGGTGTAGCAGAAGCAGAGCGATATATCCAATATATGGCGCAAGTGCGAAATACCCCCATCGAAAAACTAGAAGGGTTTGGGAAGATGGTTAAAGGGTTTTTGGGGAGATCGCCCGATCGATTTAATGTCGATGATTGGTCAACTCGGCAAGTTTATATCGCGATCGGTCAATTCATGACCACTGCTGCTATGCTAGGTGTAGACGCTTGTCCCATGGAAGGCTTTATCCCCGATAAATACAATGAAATCCTCGGATTAAGCGCAAAAGGCTATCATTCCGTTCTCCTCTGTCCTGCTGGATATCGTGCTGAAGACGATAAATACAGCCAACTACCCAAAGTTCGCTATCCGACCGAAGACGTTGTAGAGTATATTCAGTAATCATTACAACTTTGAGGGTCACTCTAAATGTTTGACCCTCATCTCTCTAACGCATTAAACTCACTTACCCCCTAAAAAACATTCATGCTTGATGACCTACTCAATTCCAAAAAAGCCAGGAAGAGCTTAAAAAAAAGCTTTTCAACCGTTGAAAAACTAGCAACCAACAGTTTGAGCAGTAAAGAAACTTCTGACTTGATCTATAAATCGAAGAAAAATGAATTAAGCGATCAAGAGGTTTCCAAATTACGTGAAAAAGGGATCAAAGGCTATAAATTTATTCAAGAAAATTTTATCAGTAAGAAAAAGAAAAAGAAGAAAAAAGATCTTTTCTAGGATTCAGTCATCTACAATAAAGAGGTTAAACTCATTGCCCTAGCGATCGCGGCTGAAGCAGATTTTTTAATCACGGGAGATAAAGACTTTAGCCAAGTCCAAAAGATTGGCTAAACCGAGATCGTTAGAGAAAAGATAACTTGGGCTAAAATTACCACCAGAAAGGCAACTAAAGCCATTTGAATGGTTTGGGTTAAAGCCAAACCATCTTGCTCAGAGAGGTTCGATCCAATTTGGCGAGCGAAGACAAAAGCGACTCCACAACCGAGAGCAGCGAAGGCAATACCTTGCATTCCTACACCTTCGGTTCCTAGGGCAACGTACACTAAGCCACTTAGGGTATAACCGGATAGAAGGCTATAAGTTGCTAGTAAGGGGAGAGCGGTGCTGTTATTAGCTTTTTCTGCGACTCCTCTAGCGATAAAGAAAAGGACTAACTCAGCAATCAGAGCCACAATAAAACTGGGCATGAAGATACCGGGGTTAGTTTGGATGACGGTTAAGCCACCATAGGTTCCGAGAGCCGTTAAAACCAAGCCTCCGCCGACATAGGGAAGGGCGTTAGGAATTACATTGGGTCCAACAACCAGTTGTCTCTTTGCTTCACGAATGTCATTGAGAAAGTTTGAACTGTTACTCATGGGTGTTTCAATGAAACGTCTATTACAAAGCCATATTTTATATTGTGGCGCAAAGCTCCGTGGACTTTCCAATAATTACCCAGTTTGCTTAATCTAAAGGAGGATCAACAGTACAATCACACTGAGGAGGGCGAGGATCGCAGCAGAGGATCGATCGCCTTCATCCTCTCGATAATCGCGATCGCGTCTATCCAAGGAGCGCTCTAACCCACATTTGAGACAAACATAGCGACGGGGATTTTTGGGATCTTGCACAAAAGGACAATAATTTTGGGAGCAATCCGTCAGACAAGTTTTTCTAGACATAAGCAGAAATCCTCAACCCTTATGATTGTCTGATGCAGGGGGGTTGAGGTTCCTTCCGGAAAATTGGGAGATAGAGGGACGCGGTGACGCGGTGAGAATCAATCACTGAGTGAGCAGAGAAAGGGAGAGTTAGGAGCTTTTCTATTGCCGCATCAACTCTTTCACTCCTATTACCCATTACCAATTACCCCATTATGTGGCTTTGATGTCGGCGATCGCACTTCGGGCAACCCCGGCGATCGCCCGATCCGTTGCTTTCGGCAAATGATAATAACTCCCACCTGCCGTTTTCGCTAACTCCTTACCAAATCCTGTGGAAATAAACTTGCGTTCCGTATCAATCACCAACAGCTTAATCCCCAGGGCGCGAATACGAGCCGCAATCTCTAATAGCTCATTCTTAATATCTGGTTTTTCCTCCCCTTCCAAGGGTTCGCCCAAGGAACGCGCCAGGGGAATATTTCCCCGACCATCCGTAATTGCCACTAGAACCACTTGACCAATATCGCCAGATTGTTGGGCGTTCATGCCCACGCGCACCGCCGTCGTTAACCCATGGGCTAGGGGAGAACCGCCGCCACAGGGCATCACTTCCAGTCTACGGCGGGCAGAGGCGATCGAACGAGTGGGGGGTAACAAGACCTCCGCTTGCTCCCCTCTAAAGGGAATCAGGGACACCTGGTCGCGATTTTGATAGGCCTCCGTGAGCAGTTGCATCACCGCACCTTTCGCTGACTGCATCCGGTTGAGTGCCATAGAACCGGACGCATCCACCACAAAAACCACCAGCGCCCCAGACTTGCGGGCTAACCGTTTGGATCGCACATCCCCCGATTCCACAATCACGCGGCGGTGGGGGTTGCGGGCGCGTCTGGCTTTCTGATAAGGAGCGGCTGCTCGCAGGGTGGCATCGACAGCAATGCGGCGCACTTTACCTTTGGGTAACATCGGTTTGACATAGCGGCCGCGATCGTCCGTAAATATCAGGGTACGACTGCCCGATTTTCCGTGCCGTTTGGCCATTTGGGCAAAATAAAGCACGCTGGAATCGAGAACCACGCCTTCCGGATCGAAAATAAATTCTTCTGGGACACTGGGTTCATCCGGTTCATTCTCTTCTGGGGGATCTTCCTCCTCTTCTTCTCGATCTTCGTCGTCATCATCGCGATCGGGATCCTCTTGGTCTTGGGGAGGTTCCGGGGGAGGGGGAGGCGGTGGAGGTTCATCTGGAGGTGGGGCTTGAATTACGGTTGCTCTGGGCACAATCACCAGTTGGACGGCGGTGCGTAAATCCTCTGCACTCACCTCCGTGCGCCCTTCTAAGGCAGCCGCTGCTTTAGCCACTTTCACCGCAAAGAGTTCAGCGCGATGACCTTGCACGGCTCCTCGAATGGCTTCCTCAACCAGATAGGAGACTTGTTCTGGAGTAATGGTGACATCTTGAAGCCATTCCCGCGCCAGTAAAATTTGGGTTTTCAGGTTGTCGAGTTCTTCCGTGTAGCTTTCGAGGAAGGCTTGGGGAGATTGGGTGTAGGACAGGGCTTGGCTTACGGCCTCTACCCGTTGATCGAGGCCAAGAACACCATCAGCAGAGAGGCTAATGGCTATCCTATCTAAGAGATGTTCCCGAAGTGAGCCTTCTTCCGGGTTGTATGTGGCGATCAGAATGGCTTGACAGGAATGTTCAATACTAATTCCTTCCCGTTCGATGCGGTTGCGTCTTTCACTGAGAACCGCGAGCAATTGGTTACTGATTTGGTCATCCAGGAGGTTGATTTCATCCACGTAGAGAACACCACGATTGGCTTTTGCCAGCAGTCCCGGTTGAAAGACAGTAGCTCCTTGCTTAACGGACTCTTCCACATCCACCGATCCTAAGAGCCGGTCTTCGGTAATACCGAGGGGAATTTGCACAAAGGGCGCGGGTATAATTTCAGTTTCTGGATTGTTTGCTTCTGGATGTAATGAATCGTGGGGAGCTTGGTTCCAGAAGGAGTCTTTGACGATTTCGATCGCCGGAAGCAGGTCGTGAATCGCTCTAGCCATGACTGATTTTGCCGTACCGCGACGACCGGCGATCGCCACTCCCCCTAAACCTGGATCGACAGAAGCCAGGAGTAGCGCCAGTTTAATGGCTTCTTGGCCGATAACAGCAGTTAAGGGAAAGTTTCGGGAGGACGTGGGGTTTGGGGCGATCGCAGAGGGAGACTCGGTAACAGGCATGGTATATCAATAGAAGAGTGTTGGCTAAAGTTAACCATCCTCTAGGATACCGAAAAAGGGGGTGGAGAAGATAGGGGAATTTCGCTTTTGTTCTGGAGTTAGAGCATTCCAGGTGAATGGTTACCATAATTCAGACCTGCGATCGCTACAATATAGCGACAACTTTATCAATGAACTGGGTTGAAAACCCCGTCCTGAAGGACGGCTTTTCTTGCTTTCTAATATACCAGTCTCTCCTGTTTTACACAATCTGTGGTATAATGTAAGAAGACTTCAACTAAGCTTTACTTCATGGAAAAAGCACAGAATTACCGATTTTACCCAACCCCTGAACAAGAGTCGCTATGGCGACGAACTTTGGGGTGCGTAAGATGGGTTTACAACAAAGCTCTCCATGAAAGAACTCAGGCTTGGTATGAACGGCAAGAAAGAGTGGGTTACGGCCAAACTTCTTCTCTGCTAACTCTGTGGAAAAAAGAAGACGACTTAAGTTTTCTCAATGAGGTTAGTTCTGTGCCTTTGCAGCAAGGATTAAGACATCTGCAAACCGCCTTTACCAACTTTTTTGCCGCCCGTGCCAAATATCCTAACTTTAAGAAAAAACATCAAGGTGGTAGCGCCGAATTCACTAAAGCGGCTTTTAAGTTCAAAGAGGGTGAAATCTATTTAGCCAAATGTAAAGAACCTTTACCTATTCGATGGTCTCGTCAAATCCCCAAGGGATGTGTACCCAGTTCTGTAACAGTTAAACTCCACCCGTCAGGGCGTTGGCATATTTCCATCCGGTTTGACGATCCGACCATCAAGCCTTTACCTGCCAATAATAAAGCAGTAGGGATTGACTTAGGTCTGAGCAGTTTAGTTGTTACCAGTGATGAGGAAAAGATCCCCAATCCTAAACACCTAAAGAAACATTACCGTAAACTAAGGAGACTTCAGAAAAACCGGTCCCGGAAACAAAAAGGATCTAATAACCGGTATAAGGCAAGAGTCAAACTGGCTAAAGCACACCTAAAAATTAGCGATACCCGCAAAGACCATTTGCATAAGCTAACGACTCAACTGATTCGTGAAAACCAAACGATTGTTGTTGAAGACTTAGCTGTAAAAAATATGGTCAAGAACCGAAAACTGTCTCAGGCAATATCTGACGCAAGTTGGGGAGAATTAACCCGCCAGTTGGAATATAAGTGCCAATGGTACGGTAGAAACTACATTGAAATTGATCGATGGTTCCCTAGTTCTAAGCGATGCAGTAATTGTGGACATATTGAAGAAAAAATGCAGTTAAATATTCGGGAATGGGATTGTCCTAAATGTGGAACACACCACGACCGAGATATTAACGCATCAAAAAATATTTTGGCGGCAGGGCTTGCCGTGTCAGTCTGTGGAGCGAGTGTAAGACCTGATCTGAGTAAATCAGTGAAGGCAACTGCTAGGAACCAGAAACCTAAAGCCTCCTGCGGAGGAGTTTCGCTAACGTGAGGTTTAGGAATCCCCTCGCCTTTAGGCAGGGGTGGATGTCAATTTACAGAATGTGACATATTGATGAAATAGGTTACAGGCGAAGAAATTTTTGCCCCTACTGTATGGTATGATTGCCGGTACTTCGGTTCTGATGGGGAGCAGCCATCAGAGGTAACGGGGAAAGCTTGGTGCAAATCCAACACTGTCCCGCAACTGTAAAGAGATGACAAACATCTAAATCATCTCTAAGTCAGGATGCCCGCCAAAGTAAATCTCTTTAATCACCATTCTGCGAGGTACAGAATCATGTCACAAGTTTATTGTTTCTAGTTACTTTATCGATACCCCCAACCCCCCTTAAAAAAGGAAGGCGATAGGGAAAGTTAGGGGTATCTTGCTGCATTGTGTGGACTAGAAACTGAAGTTCGCCCTCAACAATTATTGTTGCTGATTACCCATTACCCATTACCAGCGCGACGCGCTATAGTCTATGAACGATCGCAAGCTTTTTTTTCGACTGATGGCTGGTTGTCTCGCCTTCAGTTTTACCCTCGTATTATCACTCTTCCCCGCACCTGCCCAAGCGATGCATATTATGGAAGGATTTCTGCCTCTACCTTGGGTCATTTTTTGGTGGGTTGTTTTTCTGCCCTTCTTTGGCTTAGGACTCTATCGCATTAACCAAACCGTACAAAAAAATCCCGAACTGAAACTCCTCCTCGCCTTATCTGGAGCCTTTGCTTTTGTACTTTCAGCGCTCAAAATTCCCTCAGTGACAGGTAGTTCCTCCCATCCCACAGGAACCGGTTTAGGAGCGGTATTATTTGGCCCGTCAACGATGACCGTTTTGGGAACTCTGGTTCTCTTATTTCAAGCCGTACTTTTAGCCCATGGGGGCATCACTACCTTAGGTGCAAACGCCTTTTCTATGGCTGTGATTGGGCCATTTGTCGCTTTTGGGATTTATCGCTTAGTCATGTCTATCAGTCAACGGCAAACCCTAGCTGTTTTTCTGGCAGCGGGGTTGGGAAACTTAGCCACTTATGTGGTCACTTCCTTACAACTAGCCTTGGCGTTTCCCGTGGAAAATGGAGGCATTTGGGTCGCTTTTCTGAAGTTTGCGGGCATTTTCGCCGTGACTCAAATTCCCCTAGCCATTATTGAAGGACTCTTAACTGTCATGGTTTGGAATAGCTTACTGTCCTATTCTCAACCCGAATTAAAACTTTTGAAATTAATAAAATCTGAACCGGTATGAAAACACAGCAAAATCAATGGCCAAACGGTCTGTTACTATTAGTGATTATTGGGCTAACCGTCTTTCCCTTAATAACGATTAAAGATAGTGAATTTGGGGGAGCCGACGGGCAAGCCGAGGAAGTCATTACGGAAGTGAATCCCCAATATGAACCCTGGTTTGAACCTATGTTAGAACCGCCGGGGGGCGAAACAGAGAGTTTGCTATTTGCCCTGCAAGCGGCTTTAGGCGCAGGAATTATCGGATACGGAATCGGATGGTATCAGGGACGTTCTCAGTCGCATCCTTCTGGGGAAAATGACGCTACCGACTGATACTTGGGCGTATCAAAATGGTTTAAATCGGTTACCTCCGAGTCAAAAACTGGGGTTTTCTTTGCTCATGTTGGGGTTGGCTTTGGTGAGTCAACCTCTGACGCAAATTGCTCTCAGTTTATGGATGGCGGTTTGGATAATTGGATACGCTAAAATCCCGATGAAGTTTTATCTGAAATTACTTCTGGGGGGCTATACGTTTGTGTTGATGAGTTCCTTGGCATTTTTAATTGATGTGCAGACCGTAGAGAGTGGTCATTTAGAGATTCCTGGACTCCTAATTGGTTGGTCAACCGGATCTCTGTATTGGTCAATTTCGCAAACGGTCTTAGATTTGTTTATGCGGCTGATTTTACGGGCAGTAGCTTGTCTATCGTGTTTCTTTTTCTTGATGCTCACGGTTCCAATGGTGGAGATAGTTCAAGTATTGCGTCAGTGGCGTTTTCCGGAACTTTTGTTAGAGTTGATTTTACTGATGTATCGGCTCATTTGGGTGCTGCAAAAGACCGTTTCTGACCTGCGACTGGGACAAAAAGCGCGGGGAGGATATGGTGATTTTGCCCAAAGTTTGCGCAGCGTGAGTTTGTTGATTCGGCAATTGTTACATCGAACGTTAACGGACTATCATCACTTTTCTTTAGGGGCGACTGCACGGGGATTTGATCATAAATTTACAGTTTTGTCAATGAAAAAGTATGAGCGATCGCCCCGTTACGAATGGGAAGCCCTCCTCGGATTTGTCCTATTGCTGTCTCTAGAACTGTCAGGAATAGCACATGGATAACCCTAATTTGCTCGAACTCAGGAACGTGAGCTATTACTACTCAGGACACTCTCATGGAGTATTTGAGCAACTGAGTCTCAAGATTCAACCCCATCAGAGAACCGTGATTTTAGGGCACAATGGCTCCGGAAAATCCACCTTATTTTTACTGATGACAGGATTATATCCCGTAGACCGAGGAACGATATTCTGGCAAGGTAACCCCTTAGATTATCAGCGCCAAACCTTGAAACAATGGCGGCAGAATGTGGGATTAGCCTTTCAAAATCCAGAGCATCAATTAGTCGCAGGAACGGTAGCAGAAGACCTTTCCTATGGACTGTGTAACTTAAAGTTATCCAAGCCTGAAATTCGCTACCGCGTCGAACAGGCGATCGCCGATTTTCACCTCACCGAAATTGCCCACACTCCTCTCCACCACCTCAGTTTAGGGCAAAAGCGCCGGGTTGCCCTAGCCGGGGTGATGGTCTTGCAGCCCAAACTGCTGTTGCTTGACGAACCCACTGCCTATTTAGACCCGCAACAACTGCAAACCTTACTCCAAGAGTTACACAAAATCGAACAAAAGGGAACGACAATCGCGATCGCTACCCATAACCTAGATTTTGCCTATCAATGGGCGGACTGCTTTATCATTCTCAACCAAGGCAAACTCATCCTCGAAGGAGAAGCCGAAACCGTTTTTTCTCAACAGAAACTACTTTCAGAAATGGGTTTAGGTGTCCCCACCCTCTGGGAAGCCTGGCACAGTTTACCCCCTTCTTTCTGTCCTCAAGTGCAGCAAATTCCCCGCACATTGGAGGATTGGAAAACAAGTTTTAATTCTGATATCAAATCCGAATAATCAGTTACACTATGTCATTGCGAAGGTCGCGTCAGCGCAATGAAGCAATCTCAATCATCTCCGAGTCCTGGCGATTGCTTCCCTCCGGTTGCAATGACAAATCTTTAACCGGATTTAATATGATAATTTATAGATCTTGAATTGAAATGACTGATGATGACTCCCCCTGGAAAGAAGCCATCTCCGTCTACTTTCGCGACTTCCTAGAATTCTTCTTCCCCAAAATTGCTGCTGATATCAACTGGCAACGGGGTTTTGAATTTCTCGATACCGAACTACAACAAATCAAACGAGAAACTGAAACTGGTCGACAAGTAGTAGATACTGTCTTGGATGTTGAAGCCCACTCCTACAATAGAACCATTATCATCGTATCAATTACTCCTGAGTGTTTATCCTAAGCGGGTTTTAGAGGCAATTCGGGTTTTCTTGCGCTCTTGCTCGGAGAGTTCATCCCCAGCTTGGAGACGGGTGGCACTTTCTTGGAGGATGGTGGCAGCATTTTGATCGCCGAGTTGCAAAGCGGTTTTTGCTGCGGTTTGTAACAAGGTAGCGGCTCCTTGGCGATCGCCTTGTTTTAACTTGGTTTCCGCAATTTGGGTTTGCCGATATTTGGCTAGGGTGAGCATGTGGGACTGCACTTGGGGATCGGTTTGCGCTTGATACTCTTCTGTCACTGTCGCCGAAACTTCCACTGATGCAGACTCTAAGCCTTCTTGACCTAATGCAGGATTATCATAAATTACTTTTACTGTGGCGATCGCCTGTTCCCCTAGAGGTAATTGACCCATATATACATTCGCCAACACGACTCTCGGTTGATCCTTCATTAAATCCCCTAACCGTACCTGAATGGTATCTCCCTCTGTCTGTACGGGCAATTCTATGGTATCGGGCGACACTTGGGCAATCGGTTTAAGTTCCGCCAAGCGTACCCCCGGATTGAAAGATAATGTTAGAAAGGCATTGGTTAATCCGACGGACTGCACCCGATCAAATAATCGAGAAAAAGCAGTAATGGCTTCTTCTGGGTGTTCAATATAGGATAAAGTTCCGCCGCCCGCATCGGCTAACTTTTCTAATACATCCTGATTCCAATGGGCCCCAAATCCGAGGGTGTTAATGGTTAATTTATACTCAGTTGCTAAGTTGGCTAACTTGAAACAGCGATCGTTATCCCCATGTTCATTTTCCCCATCTGTAAGCAGAAAAACCTGGGAAACTGCATCCTGTTTCCCTTTGGCAATTTCTTCAATTCCTAAACGCATCCCTTCATCAATGGAGGTTCCCCCATCCGCTTCTAGGCGATCGATGAGTTGGATCAGTGGCTTGCGTTCATCGACGATCTGATTGTCAATTAAGACTTCAGCATGATGATTAAATGCAATTACTGAGAGGCGATCGCCCTGTTGTAAACGCTCAATCACTTTAGTGGCTGCATGTTTCACTATTTTCAAGGGTTGACCGGCCATCGAGCCACTACGATCGAGAATTAAACACAAATTTAACCGCAGGTTCTCCGATCCCGTTTCTGGCTCTTTCGCCGATATCGACATCGATAACTGCCGTTGCTGACTGGTTTGTGTTGCTTCTAAGCGGCGATCGCTCAACCGAGCCTCTAAACCAACTTCCATGACCCTTCACCATAGACTACCATTCACCATCTTAATCAAGGCATGGGGGGATGGGGAGAGCGTGGGGCACTCCAAAAAGGTAAAATAAGGCTGGGCTGTATGGAGAATGAACCGATGGTCGCCAGATTTTTGTATGATCGAGATTATCATCAATGGATACAAGAAACTGTGGAAGCTTTACGAAATCGAGACTTTCATGAAATCGATTGGGATAATCTGATTGAAGAGCTGGAAAGCATGGGAAAAAATGATAAACGAGCACTCATCAGTTTACTCACTCGGCTGTTAGAACATTTACTCAAACTGAAATATTGGCAAGCGGAAAAAGAGCGCTGTAGTCATCATTGGTCAGCCGAGATTGTCAATTTCCGGGCCCAAATTGAATATCGTCTCGAAGATAGTCCCAGCCTACGATCGCAGCTACCGCTCCTATACTATAAGGCCTATCCAGTTGCACTCAAATCAGTCTCGAAGCTCTTTGATTTACCCGAAGATGCTGAAATAAGTTTATCCCAAGTCTTAGATGAAGACTGGTTTGGTGAAAGCTAGAAGGGTCAAGCGATCGCCAGAAGCCAGGTTTCTTTCCGAAATGGAGCTTCTGATACCCAGCAAATGAGAAGATGGATGAATCTCAAACTTTCTCCATTCCAGCAAAACCATGGCTCGTTTTCTGCAACATCGCTGGCCGTTACTGGTACTGTTTGTACTAGCGATCGCTACTCGCTTACCCTTCCAAAGTCAAATCCTCTATGAACACGATAGCGTTAACTTTGCTTGGGCGATGGAAGAGTTCGATCTCGAACGCCATCAACCCCATGCTCCCGGTACGTTTATTGTCCTAATCTTATCGGCTCGGCTGCTTAACTTCTTGTTGCAAGATGCCAATCAAAGTTTAGTGATGGTGAATATTATTGCCATGGCGATCGCCGCATGCGCCATTTATGTTTTAGGAAACCTATGGTTTAACCGCACAGTAGGATGGATCGCGGCTTTCTTGATGCTATCGAGTCCCCTAATTTGGTTTTATAGCGAGGTGGGATTATCCTACACCCTAGAACTGGCTTGGGTGATTCTGATTGCGATCGCGTGTCATCATAGCCGTAAGGGCGATCGCCGCGCTCTGCTGATTTCCGCTCTACTGTTAGGATTATCAGGCGGTATTCGCCCCAATACCCCCATTTTCCTCTTACCCCTCTGGAGTGTGGCTGCGGGTTTGGGATGGCGAGAGAAAAGTTATCGAGCAACAGATATTATCTTAGCCTTGGGTACAGGGGCGATCGGGGTTTCACTCTGGGGCATTCCCCTACTCATTCTCTCTGGTGGGTTTGATGCCTATGTTAGCGCCATCCAAATTTGGTTAGACAGCCATCTCAAAGATAGCGATAGCCTTCAAGAAATTATCTCCAATCTCCGGTTATGGCTCTATACCCTGGTCATGACTCTAGGATTTGTTACCATTCCCCTACTGAGGTTTGCCATGGCTCGTCGTTCCCCCATTCCTCCCCTTGCCATCCGCGACTGGCGAACTCAAGCCATTCTACTGTGGAGCTTTCCTAGCATCTTCTATCTCACCTTCGTCCACTTCCAACGTCAAGGCCATAGTTATACCGTCATACCCGTAGTTATTCTACTGACAGCTCTAGCTCTAGATCGGTATTTACAACAAAACCGTTCTCGCTCTCCCCAAAGCCTCAAAATTTGGATCGTCAGTTTTATCCTCTGCAATAGCCTACTCTTTATCTGGGGCCCAAGCCAATGGCGCACCTGGGCAAAAATCCAGGACTATGACCAATTTGTAGAAGTGCGACGCGATACCATTTACCAAAACTTTCCCCCCTCAAGCACCACTGTTCTTTCTAGTGGTCATTATGCACGATTAGTGTCCTATTATTTTCGCGACTATTTCTCTGCGACTTTGGGGATGATACTTACTGACGATTTTGCTCTCCTCGATCCGAGGGTAAATACCTTAGTCCTATTTGATTCTAGGATCTTAGGGAATCTATCACCGGACATTGAGGTGCAAGAACTTTCCCTACCCCAGGGCGATCGCGCCAGCGATGCAGAGCATTATCGCTTGCGGTATATTCAATGGCAACCGTCCCAGGAAGTCAAGGTCAGTAACCAGAGCGTGATTATAAAATAAAGTCAGACGTAAGGAATAAGGAGTCAGAAGTTGGTTATTGCGACTGAAAAATTAACGTTTGCCGAATATCTCCAGTATGACGATGGGACAAATAGGCGCTATGAATTGGTTGAGGGGGAATTAATTGCGATGAGTTTAGGGACTGGGAAGCATGGGGCGATCGCTGAATTTATTAATGATTGCTTTAAGGCAGAAGTTTCCCGACAGGGACTTCCTTGGACATCTAAAGATATGAGAATTGGAGTGCGTTCTCCCCGTGGTGGAAGATGGGATACTTCGCGTATTCCAGATGTAACAGTCTTACCCCTAGAACAGTGGGAAGATTTAGCGAACCGAGAAGCGGTGATTGAATTAGATGAATCTCCCCCTATTTTGGTCGTAGAAGTCGTCAGTCCTTCAACTCAAACAACTGACTATCGCCATAAACGCTCAGAATATGCAGTATTAGGAATTCAGGAATATTGGGTCGTCGATCCTATTGGAGAAAAGGTGACGATCTTAACCTTGGTTTCTGGCTTTTATGATGAAGCTGTATTTCAACGAGAAGAGGAGATTGAGTCCAGGGTTTTTACTGAATTAAGGTTCACGGCTAATCAAATTTTATCAGCACGCTAAATGTCCTTAACCAAAACTGAGATTACCGTTACAGCTTGGTAGAACTCACTGATTTCACTGATATCCCTCTTTTGTCACTCTGGGAAGAGTACAATAAAGAAAAAAGGCTGACGACCCTCCCCCCATCTCCTAGATTTAGGTGTACCTTAAAATTCCCCATCTAGGGCAGAAACACACCGTTCGCATAAAGTAGGATGCTCGGCACTTTCGCCGACGTGGGTGGAATAATTCCAGCAGCGATCGCATTTTTCGCCCTCTGCTTTCACGACACCAATACCCAAATTATCCACAATTGCTTGATGCTCTAGCCCTTCTACAGCCTTGATATCGTCCGCCAGTTCCACCTGGGACGTGATGAACAGATAGCGCAATTCATCGACTCCATTGCCAATGGTGACTGCTTCTGGAGTCTCAGAGGGAGCTTTTACAGCGGTAACTTTTTCGGGTTTGGCAACTGGCGAGACATCCTCCACCAGTTCGGAGGTTTTTTCTGTGCCCATAAACTCTTGTACTGCGGTATTCACCTGACTCAAGAGGGCAGAGCGCTCTTGTGCATAGAACAACCGTTGACGTACAAACCAGATGGTATAGATAATACCGACCAATTCGAGCAGTAAGGAGACAATAGGCAATTTAAGCATGGTGTAAGCCGTTGTCCAGCCCACATTTAAGGTTGCTGCGCTACCGAGTAAGGTGAACAGGATTAGGAAGGCGCGGGGATAATCTTTTACCCATTGCCGCCATTGATTCCACCATTGGATAGCAAGTTGCAGGAATTCGCCCAACGATCCCTCTGCTGGAGGGGTGGCAGAGGAAGCATCCGATCCGACAGGTTCTGTAAGGGCAGGTTTATGAAATGTTTGGTCTTCCAAGCTAGATCTTGGTGAACCTGCCCCTACCGCGCTCTCTGGTATTTCTGCCACCGGTTTCACCTGGGGTTTGAGGGCGACGGATAATTGAGGATTAAAGGCTTCTAAGTCTTCCTTGATCTTGTCATCCGACACATAGAGCAAGACTTTAGCTTCTAGAGCCGAGCCGATCGCCTTGGCATTGCGTGCCCCTTCTAACACCTTATTGACTTCTGTACGAATTTGACGCAGTTTTGTCCATTTTTCGGCTAATGGAGGATTGTGCCAATAGGGTTCAGTCACCAACCATCCGGACTGGAATACGGACTCATGGGACGTTTTGTAGGGCAGATTTTGCCAGATGTCTTCTGCCATGTGTGAGAGAACCGGAGCGATCGCCCGTGCTAAGTTTTCTATAGCGATCGCCAGTACCGTCTGACAACTGCGGCGGCGTTTTCCATTTTCGGCACTGATATAGAGCCGATCCTTAGCAATATCCAGATAGAAGTTGGACAAGTCCACCACGCAGAAATTCTGCACCGTTTGGAAGAAGCGGAAAAACTGATAACTTTCAAACGCTTCAGTGACTTGGGCGAACACTTCCCCCATGCGATGCAACATATACTGGTCTAATTCTGGCATTTCCTCATAGGGGACGCGATCGCGCTCTGGATCGAAATCATACAAATTCCCCAACAGGAACCGGGATGTATTGCGAATCTTGCGATAGACATCCGCCAACTGTTTCAGAATTGTCTTCCCAATGGGGACATCGGAAGAATAGTCCACCGAAGACACCCACAGACGCAGCACATCCGCTCCATAGGGAGGAGCCTCCTTCTTATTCTTACCCCCGTTAATAATATCCAACGGATCGACCACATTCCCCAGAGACTTACTCATTTTCCGTCCCTGTTCATCCAAAGCAAACCCATGGGTGAGAACATTTTTATAGGGAGCCATTCCCTGAGTTGCCACGCTAGTGAGCAAACTGGACTGGAACCAGCCCCGGTGCTGATCGGAGCCTTCCAAATACAAATCCACTGGATACTTCAACTCTTGGCGTGCGGCTGCCACACCTGCCCAGGAACAGCCAGAGTCAAACCACACATCCATGGTATCCATACCTTTGCGGTAATTCTTCGCCTCTTTCCGGTATTTGGGCGGTAATAACTCTTCTACGGAAAGATTCCACCAGGCATCGGAACCCTGCTCGCGGATAATCTCCTTCACATGAGCGATCGTTTGTTCCGTTAACAGAGCTTCTCTGGTTTCCTGATGGTAGAACACGGGAATAGGCAATCCCCAACTCCGCTGTCTGGAAATACACCAGTCCGATCTCTCTTGCACCATGGATGTAATCCGGTTTTCGCCAGAAGACGGAATCCATTTCACCGACGCGATCGCCTCTAAAGCCGTTTCCCGGAACTTATCCACCGACGCAAACCATTGCTCAGTTGCCCGGAAAATCGTCGGTTTTTTGGTGCGCCAATCATAGGGATACTTATGCACATAGGGCGATTCTTTGATTAATGCACCCGCTTCAGTCAGCGCTTCAATAATCGCTGAGTTCGCATCCTTTAGCACATTTAATCCAGCAAACCTACCCGCCAACTGCGTCAAATCGCCCGCGTCATTCACTGGCGACAACACCGGCAAACCATAGCGTTGACCCACAATAAAGTCATCTTGACCATGGCCCGGAGCCGTATGAACTAAGCCTGTCCCAGACTCCGTAGTCACATAATCGCCACCAATCACAACCGGTGACTCGCGATTAAACAAAGGATGTTGATAGGTGCAATGCTCCAAATCTTTCCCCTTCACCGTTGCCTTCAGCGTCAGTTTAATCTCGAGTTCTTCACAGAGGCGGGCGATCGCCCCTTCTGCCACCAAAATATACTTCGGCAGCGTCCCCTTACCCGTAGGTTCCGGTTCTGCATCACTCCCTTTCCCAAACCCCTTACTCCGAGTCTTGCTCGTTGGAGCTTTGCCCCAAGGCGTTTCTACCACCGCATAGGTCAACCCTGGATTCACCGCCACTGCCAAATTTCCGGGAATTGTCCAAGGTGTCGTTGTCCAAATCGCTACCCCCAGATCCGGCATAAACGGATTGAGTTCCGAAAACACCCCATCATTCAGATGCACCATCCGGAACGCCCCATAAATACTATCGGACGTATGTCCCTCTGGATACTCCAACTCTGCCTCAGCCAGAGCCGTGCGAGAACTCGGACTCCAATGTACCGGTTTGAGACCTCGATAAATATAACCCTTGAGTACCATTTGCCCAAACACCTCAATTTGGGCAGCCTCATATTCGGGAGTCAACGTTAAATAAGGATTCTCCCAATTCCCCCAAACCCCGTAGCGTTTAAAACTTTCTCGTTGTTCATCAACCGTTTTTTGGGCAAACTCAGCCGCTTTTTGCCGTAACGTAATAGGAGTCAACTGCTTGCGCTCCTCCCCTTTCATCGCTTGAAGCACCTTCAGCTCAATAGGCAGCCCATGACAGTCCCACCCCGGTACATACCGGACTTTATGGCCTTGTAGCAACTTGTATTTATTAATAATATCCTTCAGGATTTTATTCAAAGCATGGCCCATATGCAGAGAACCATTGGCGTAGGGCGGCCCATCATGGAGAATAAACACATCCCCTGGATTCTCCTGGGAAAGCTTTTCATAAACCTGATGTTCTGCCCAAAATTTTTGCAGTTCAGGTTCTTTTTTCGGTGCATTTGCCCGCATATCAAAGCCAGTTTGGGGCAAATGGACGGTAGTTTTATAGTCTTTTGCTGCTGTCACGGTGCTATTGGGAAGGGTTAGGGACAAAAGGGTTCTGAGTCTGTAGTCAGATTTTAACAGGGAAGTTTATCGAGTTTGCACGACAATAGTGTTCCCCGAATTAAAAGTTTATCAGCCGTTATCTGCGTTTTTTACGTCTTGAAGACCGAGAACGAGAGGGTTTGCTCTCCTGAGAGTCTGTCGATTCGGGTTCGGTTTCTTCATGGGTTTCTGACGCTGATTCAGTTTCCGCTTCTATAGAGGACTCCACTCCCTCTTCTTTCGTCTTCTCAGAAGATTCTGAAACAGTCTCTGGCAAGTCCGAACCTGAAGGAGGTGGCATTTCGTCATTTTCCGGTTCAGAAAGCTCTTCTGAGGGAATTCCCTCGTCTGGCACGGTCTCCGGTTCAGCAGGTGCAACGAATGCGTCAGTCTCTTCTGTGGGCTGTTTTTCTGGTGCTTGCGCTTCTTCTGGGCTGGGAGGTTCTGGGGTTTCCGGTGCTTCAGCGACGGGTTCCTCTGCACTTTCGGCTTCGGGAGGTTCTGGCGCTTCAGCGACGGGTTCCTCTACACTTTCAGCTTCTGGCGTTTCTGGCGCTTCAGCGACGGGTTCCTCTACACTTTCAGCTTCTGGCGTTTCTGGC
>NZ_CEZBFX010000040.1:18872-38515 GCF_982964205.1 Roseofilum sp.
TCAGCGACGGGTTCCTCTACACTTTCAGCTTCTGGCGTTTCTGGCGCTTCAGCGATAGTTTCCTCGACACTTTCGGCTTCTGGCGTTTCTGGCGCTTCAGCGACGGGTTCCTCAGTTACGGCTTCTGAGGCTTCTGGCATTGGCGTTGATAACTCTGGCTCTTCTTCAGTCCAAGTTTCTGCATCTGAAGAAGACATTTCCGAAGGCTTCGACTTTTGGAATCGACTTTTGAGACTATCAAAGAAACCGAATAACCCCGATAGAGTTTTCGATTTCGGTTGTGGAGGAGTCGGAGATGATGAAGGAACGGGCGTTGGTGGAACAACGGGTTCAGAGGATTCCTCAAATTGATCAGGCTCAGGCTCCGACTCTATCGTACTCTCATCCGGAGCATCTGGGGCGATCGCCCCTTGACCCTCGATTTTCTCAGTCGCCTCTATCTCCTCTATCTCTTCATATTTCGATTCAGCTCCCCCTTGCGCCACCTCTAGTTCTGGCTGAGATTCAGGTTCTGGCGAAACCGGTAATTCGGCAGGTTCAGGCTCCGAAACGGGAAATTCCTCCACACTCAGTTCCGATTCAGTCACCGTTTCCTCACCCCCGACAGGGATAGGAGTCTCTGGAGACGTTTCTTCTTGGGTAACAGGAATTTCAGATTCTGGTGTTTCAGGGGTAGGCACAGCAACCTCTGGAGCAGGAGACCTCTTCAACAAACGATTTAAAGCACCTAAGCCATTCTGCTTTAACTGTTCCCCCTCCACAGGAGTTTGTTGACCAGCAGGAGTTAATTGGCGACGTAAGGTTAAAGTTTCCCAACCTAGATACAACAGCAGGGGAACAGCAGCCATTTGGCCGAGCATCACCGCACCCGTAAACCGTCCAGCACAAAACCATAGGGTTAGAGCATAGAGAAAGCCTAACCCACTCCAGATAAAATCACTTTTACGCCGATAAACCTCTGGAAAAAAGAAGAATGCCATATAAAAGGCGAAACTTCCTAAGCCAACGGCTAGTGCCAGAATTCGTGCCATGTCTGCTGAACCCTCTGTTTCTAAATTCTTTGTCTACAGCCTACAGGGTCATTTTACCGTGACGGCCCAGACTTAATCTCTTCTTTACGGGACAATTTTAAAGATCGGGCTAACCTTGTAGGTAATTTGCTGTTATAGCAAGCAATTGTTGGTTACGCGAGTACATAATCTTATGACACAGCCAAGTTTTGGTCTAATTGGCCTTGCGGTTATGGGTGAAAACCTGGCCCTGAATGTGGAACGCAATGGGTTTCCAGTAACGGTTTATAACCGAACTTATGCCAAAACTGAAGAGTTTATGGCCACCAGAGCCAAGGGGAAAAATTTCTTAGCTGCCCAAACTCTGGAAGAATTTGTACAAAAACTCGATCGCCCCCGCAAAATTTTGATTATGGTGAAAGCGGGTAAACCGGTTGATGCCGTAATTGATAGCCTCAAGCCCTTACTTGATGAAGGGGATATGATTATCGATGGCGGAAACTCCCTTTATGAAGATACCGAACGCCGCACCAAAGATCTCGAAGCCTCGAAATTAGGATTTGTAGGCATGGGAGTCAGTGGCGGTGAAGAAGGGGCACTCAATGGCCCCAGTTTAATGCCAGGGGGAACTCCAGCGGCTTACCAAGAGTTGGAACCCATTGTGACCAAAATTGCGGCTCAAGTGGATGATGGTCCCTGTGTCACTTTTATTGGTAAAGGGGGCGCAGGTCATTATGTGAAAATGGTTCACAATGGCATTGAATATGGCGATATGCAGTTAATCGCTGAAGCCTATGATTTGCTGAAAAATGCCGTAGGTTTAACCAATCCTGAACTTCATGAAGTGTTTAAGGAGTGGAATGAAACTGAGGAACTCAATTCCTTTTTAATTGAGATTACCCGGGATATCTTTAAACAAATTGACTCGGAAACCAACCAGCATCTGATCGATCTGATTGTAGATGCAGCCGGTCAAAAAGGAACGGGACGGTGGACTGTCGTCACTTCTTTAGAGTTGGGGGTAAGTATTCCCACAATTACCGCAGCTGTAAATGCTCGCATTATGTCTTCCTATAAAGAAGAACGGGTAGCTGCGTCTCAGGAATTAACCGGGCCAAGTGGTCAGTACAATGGAGATCTCAAAGCATTTATTCCTAAAATTCGAGATGCTCTCTATTGCTCTAAAATTTGTTCCTATGCTCAAGGGATGGCTCTGCTGAGTAAGGCTTCTCAAGAGTTTGGCTATGAGTTGAATCTGAGCGAAATTTCCCGTATTTGGAAAGGCGGATGTATTATTCGTGCGGGCTTCTTAGATAAGATTAAAGTGGCATTTAAGGAGAATCCCAGTTTACCCAATTTGTTGCTTGCTCCTGAGTTCAAGCAAACTATTCTAGACCGTCAGCAAGCTTGGCGGGAAGTGTTGGGTTTGGCTTGTCAGTTAGGGATTCCAGTTCCGGCATTTAGTGCGTCTTTGGACTACTTTGATAGTTATCGTCGCGCGACTTTGCCCCAGAATTTGACTCAAGCGCAACGGGATTTCTTTGGCGCTCATACCTATGAGCGGATTGACCGTCCGAGAGGGGAGTTTTTCCATAGTCAGTGGATGAGCTAGAATCCTCTTGTAGGGGCAAACGGCCGTTTGTCCCTACATCATGTCTAAATTTATGAATGGTTCAAGGAAAAAGCAAAACCAGCTTTTGCCTATTCCCCATTGCCTCCCCCTTACCAACCCACTTACAACCTTAACTGGTAACTCATTCCTATAGCCACCGTGCAGGACTATATTTTGCTAAATTGGTGAGGTAATCTTGATCTAGAGTGGAGGCGATCGCTTCGGGTCGTCCGCTTCTTCTTTACCCAGGGTATCCTATCCGTACTTCCCCAAAGCGATTTAGAGTTTTTGATTATGATCAATCTAAGCGGCTACCAAATTCTTGCTAAGATCTACGAAAGTGACAAAACAGTAGTCTATCGGGGTTGTCAACAAAAAACAAATCTGCCGGTCATTTTGAAGGTACTCAAAGCAGATTATCCTACAGTAGAGGAGCGCAATCGATACCAGCAAGAGTTTGAACTCCTCAATCAGCTCAATCGAGAAAGTGTAGTTAAGGCTTATACTCTAGAAAGCTATCAAAACGCTTTAGTGATGGTATTAGAGGATTTTGGAGGAGAATCCTTAAAACAGTTATTAGCGTCTCAGAAATTTACACTTTTAGGCTTTCTCAACTTAGCCATTCGGATTGTCAAAAGCTTAGGCGATTTACATCAAGCGAGTATTATTCATAAAGACATCAATCCGGGCAATATTATCTTTAATCCCGCCACAGGAGAAGTCAAACTGGTCGATTTAAGTATATCTGTCACCTTTAATCGAGAATCTTCATCATCAGGTCATGCTCCGACAATTGAAGGAACCTTAGCCTATATGTCTCCTGAGCAAACCGGAAGACTCAATCGGAGCTTAGACTATCGCACAGATTTCTATTCCTTGGGAGTCACCTTTTATGAGTTGCTCACCCACAAGCTTCCCTTTGAAAGCAAGGAAACAATGGAACTCATCCATTGTCACATTGCCAAGCAACCCATTGCTCCCCATGTCGTTAATTCTGAAATTCCCCCAGTTGTCTCTGACTTAGTGCTGAAGCTATTAGCCAAAAATGCAGAAGAGCGCTATCAAAGTAGTTGGGGATTACTCGCAGATTTAGAACAATGTTTAGTTAATCTGAAAGAAAATGACCAGATCAATCCATTTCCGTTAGGGGAACAAGATATTTCGGATACATTTAAAATCCCAGAAAAGCTCTATGGACGAGATAAGGAAGTCGATACGCTGTTAGCGGCCTTTGAGCGAGTTGCTGATGGTCATAAAGAATTTATGCTCATTAGTGGATATTCTGGAATCGGTAAATCTGCTTTAGTTCAAGAAATTTATAATCCTATTATCCATAAAAATGGCTATTTTATCCTAGGTAAATTCGATCAGTTCCAACGGAGTATTCCTTATTATGCTATTGTAAAAGCGTTTTCTGAGTTAGTCAATTTATTGCTGACTGAAAGTGAAGAGAACTTAAGAAAATGGAAAAAAAAGCTATTAGAAGCCTTTGGTCCAAATGGTCAAATCATTATTGATGTAATTCCGGAAGTGGAATATATTGTTGGGCCCCAACCTGCCGTTATAGAATTAGGGCCAACAGAATCTCAAAATCGGTTTAATTTTGTTTTTCAGAATTTTATTCGTATTTTCTGCCGTCCAGAACATCCGTTAGTGATCTTCTTGGATGATTTACAATGGGCTGATTCTGCAACTCTGAAGTTGATTGAACTTATGCTGACGGAAGCAGATGTTCAGTATTTTTTCTTAATTGGAGCTTATCGAGATAATGAAGTGAGTCCTAGTCATCCACTGATGATGGTGGTTGATTCCCTGCGGATTCAGACTGTGATTATTAACCATATTCATTTGGACAATATGAAGCTCAATCAGATTAGCCAATTAATTTCTGAGACTTTACATCAAAGGCAAGGATTAGTCAAGCCTTTGGCAGAATTGGTTCAAAATAAAACCGCAGGGAATCCATTTTTTGTGAATGAATTTCTCAAGACCTTGTACCAGGAAAACCTGCTAAGGTTTGTCCCCCCTCAACCGGATATTATGGGTGGATGGTCTTGGGATTTAGAAGAAATTGAGTCCATGAGTATTACAGAGAATGTAGTAGACTTAATGATTGGTAAGTTGCGAAAGCTGCCAGAAGCAACGCAAGAAGTTTTACGATTATCCGCTTGTTTAGGGAATCAGTTTGATTTAAATACTTTGTCTTTAATTTATGAAAAAGAATCCTCTGGAACCTTTCAAGATCTGTTGCCCGCAATTGAAGAAAAAATGATCCGTCCCAATTCTGGTAAAGAATTGGTCGACCTGGATTTAGTTACGGCTCCGTTGTTAATTTTAAATTATAAATTTTCCCATGACCGAGTGCAGCAGGCGGCCTATGCTTTAATCGATGAATCAAATAAAAAGGCGGTTCATCTGGAAATTGGCAGAATGCTATTGGAAAGAACACCAATCGAATATCGTAGTGAACGAATTTTTGAATTGGTCGATCATATGAATGTTGGTCGAGCTTTGATAACAGAGCAGAATGAAATTTTGGAATTAGCTCACCTAAATTTGGAGGCAGGAAAACGAGCTAAAGATGCTACTGCTTTTGTGGCATCTCTTCAATATTTAAAAGAGGCAATGAGCTGCCTGCCAGAAAATATTTGGGATCTCGATCATGAGTTTTCATTTTCTTTGTATAGAGAGCGGGCAGATGTGGAATATTTGAATGGAAATTTTGCTGAATCAGAAGCTTTGATTGCTGAGGTTTTATCTCAGATTGATTCAGATTTTGAGAAAGCGGAAATTTATAATATTCTGTTAATTCAAAATACCTTGAGAGGTCAGTATCAAAAAGCGCTAGAAATCGGGTGTACGGCCCTGGATGTATTAGGGGTGAATTTACCAACTGAAGGTTTAGATCAAGTGATTCCCCAAGAATTAGAAAACGCGAGTAAAGCGTTAGGGAATCGCCCCATTTTATCATTGCTGGATCAACCAAAAATGGAGAATCCACTCAGCGAAATTAAGGTGAAATTATTGAATAATTTAGCTCCACCGACCTATATGCTCGATATTCAGTTGTGGACGCTGATTATTCTGAAGGGGGCAACGTTGGTTTTGGAGGAAGGATATGCTCCAGAAGTGGCGTTCTTGTTGCCTACCTATGGCATTTTATTGGTGAATATTTTTGGACAGTACCGAAATGCCTATGATCTGGGAAGGGTAGCTTATCAACTCAATCAAAAATGGGGACATCCAACTTATAAGGCGGGTGTTTGTTTAATTAGCACTTTGAATTATTGGTTTAATCCCATGAAAGATTCAACATTGCTAGGAAATGAGGCGTATCAATCGGCTCTGGATTCGGGAGATTTGCTCTATGCAGGTTATGTACTGAATAATCAGTCGGTTAATTTCTTTGTCCAAGGAAAACCGATTGAACAGATTTTAGAAGAGATTCTTAAATATTTACCATTTGCTCAGAAAACAGAGAATCAATTGGTAACTTATGTTTTACTGGGTTTACAGTTAGTTCTATTGAATTTAGACGATCAAACGAATGAGCCATTAAATTTTGATGGGCCAAGTTTAACTGAAGCGGAATATGTTGAGCTTTGTCAGCAAAATCAGAATATTTTTGCTCTGTGTATTTATCAGATTTTCAAAATGCAAACGTTATATTTGTATGGGAATCTAGAGGCGGCATTAGCCCTAAGTGAGACGATCGCGGAGAAACTCCAATTTATACTAGGGACTTCACCGGTACCTGAGTATAATTTCTATACTTCCTTGGTCTGTCTATCCGCTTATGGGATGACAGAGGAGACGAAAAGAGAAGCTTTATTAGATAAGGTGAGAGCGAATCAAAGTCAATTAAAGATTTGGTCTGAAAACTGTGTAGCTAATTTCTTGCCTAAGTATTTACTGGTAGAAGCAGAATTAGCTCGTGTGCAAAATCAACTGGAATTAGCGATTGATTTCTACGATCGCGCGATCGCCGTAGCCACAGAGCATGAATTGATTTCTGTTCAGGCGATCGCCAATGAACGGGCGGCTGATTTTTGGCTGCAAAAACAGAAACTCTCCTATGCTCTAGTCCATTTGCGAGAGGCTTACTATCATTACGAGAAATGGGGAATAAAGCGCAAAGTCGCATCTCTGAAGTTAGCCTATCCTCAATTAGAGGCTAAATTTAACCAACTAACCGATAAATTGGATGTGAATACCACAATTCACACCTCTACTAATTCAATTTCCAATAGCCTGGATTTAAATACAGTTCTCAAAGCATCTCAAGCCATTTCTAGTGAAATTGTTTTCGATAAACTCTTGGGGACTTTAATGAAAATATTGATTGAAAATGCAGGAGCGCAATCGGGATTTTTATTGCTTCCTAAAGAGGGTAAGTTGCTGATTTCTGCCTCTGCTTTTGTAGATGAGGAAGCGATTATTAACGAGGAATCAACAGCCGTTGAAACCAGTGAAGAATTACCCATTACGGTCATTAACTATGTGGAGCGCTCTCTCTCCGATGTTGTCTTAAGTCATGCCTGTCGAAATGGACAATTTACCAACGACCCTTACATCATTAAACGTCAGGTTAAATCGCTCCTGTGTATCCCCATTGTTAATCAAGGACAACTGATTAGTATCCTGTATTTAGAAAATAACCTAACGACTGATGCCTTCACTGCCGATCGCATTGAAGTGCTGCAAGTCTTATCCTCTCAAGCGGCGATCGCCCTGGATAACGCCCTTCTCTATGCATCCGTTGAGCAAAAAGTACAAGAGCGCACCCAAGAATTAAACCAGAAAAATCAAGATTTATCCCAAACCCTAGAAGAGCTAAAACGGACTCAAACCCAACTGATCCAAACGGAAAAAATGTCTGGTTTAGGTCAAATGGTGGCTGGAGTAGCCCATGAAATTAATAATCCCGTTAGTTTTATCTATGGTAACCTCGCCCCTGCGACGGAATATGTTGATGCTTTGCTGGATCTGATCGATCTCTATCAAACTTATTACCCTGAACCAGATGAAGAAATTGAAGATATGATTGAGGATATCGATCTCGACTTTATGAGTGAAGATTTGAAGAATCTCCTCAATTCCATGCAGGTGGGAGCCGAACGTATCCGTAAAATTATCCTTTCTCTACGAAACTTCTCCCGACTGGATGAAGCAGATAAAAAACCAGTTAATCTTCATGATGGATTAGATAGTACCTTGTTAATTTTGCAAAATCGTTTCAAAGAGTCGGGGAATGAGAAAGAAATTAAAATTATTAAAGAGTATGGCAATTTACCCCGAGTTAATTGCTACGCCTCCCAACTCAATCAAGTGTTCATGAATTTATTAACCAATGCGTGTGATGCAATGCAAGATCAGCGCAGTGGTGAACTTGCCGACGATCGACAACCCTCGATTACAGTCCGGACTCAAGTGACCGATCGCCAATCTGTGGAAGTCATTATCGCTGATAACGGCCCAGGAATGACTGAGGAGACGATCCCAAAAATCTTTAATCCCTTCTATACGACTAAACCCGTAGGCTCTGGAACCGGTTTAGGGTTATCTATCAGTTATCAAATTGTGGTGGAAAAACATAGCGGCAATCTCAGTTGTGTTTCTGAACCGGGAGAGGGAACTAAGTTTATTGTGGAAATTCCCTTACGTCCGGTAGAGGAGGAATAGGAAATAGTGCGATAAACTAAAGAGAAACTTCTTGTGAATTTGCTGGTGAATTTATGGTACTCCAATACTATCACAGAAATGACTTACCCTTGGCAATAGATTTACCTGACTCTGACGAGACTCCCGTGGATAATGAACTGCAAGATTTAATTCCCACTTTACTCAAAGCTATGCTGGCCTTAATTTGGTCAGAGCGCATGGATTGGTTTTTTGGGGTGGATATGGGAATTTATGTTGATCCGAGCCAAGCGGCTATTGTCCCGGATGGATTTTTGAGTGTCGGAGTCCCCAGAATTATTGATTCAGATTTACGGTTATCTTATGTTCTTTGGGAAGAGCAACAAATGCCGACGTTAGTGTTAGAAGTCGTCTCGAAAACCAGAAGAGGAGAATATACCCAGAAAAAAGAACAATATGCTCAACTGGGAGTTCTCTACTATCTTATCTATAATCCCCTGCGGAAACAGCAACCGAAGCTAGAAGTTTATCAACTTGAAGGGGGTAAATATCAATTATTATCCGGGGAACCCGTATGGTTATCAGAGTTAAATTTAGGCATTGGTCGAGCGGAAGGAACGTATCAAGGGATTGCTAGAGAATGGCTCTATTGGTATGATGAAATAGGAGAGCGTTATCTGACTCCAGAGGAATGCGCTCAGAAGGCTGAGTTAGAGCGCGATCTCGAACGCCAAGAAAAAGAGCGCCAACAACAAAGAGCCGATCGCGCCGAAGCGGTTGTCGATGAGAAAGACCGGAAGATTCAACAGTTACGAGAACGCCTAGCGCGATTGGGTATTGATCCCGATACTAATTAATAGAGGTGCCCTTAATTATTCATTGGTTTTACGCCATCGCCGACGAATCCAAATCAGGGGGAATATCCTGTAAACGACCTGGTCCGATCGCCTGTAGCGCTTCTTTCAGCACCACATCCCCCGTATAGAGCGCTTTACCCACAATCACTCCAGTTACCCCCAAACGCTCTAGGGCCAACAAACTGAGTAAATCCGTCACACTACTGACTCCACCAGAGGCAATTACCGGCACATCCACGGCTTCGGCAACTTCTCGCAAGGCTGGAATATTCGGCCCTTTCAGGGTTCCATCCCGGTGAATATCGGTATAAATAATGCCATAAGCTCCCATCTGAGCGCATTGTTGGGCCAATTCAATCCCAGAAATTTTGGAGGTTTCCAACCATCCCCGCGTCGCCACCTTACCATCACGGGCATCAATACCCACCATAATTTGCCCTGGAAACTCCTGACAGAGCTGTTGGACAAGTTCGGGATTTTCCACCGCCACCGTGCCTAAAATCGCCTGTTTAACCCCGGTCGAGAGCAAATTGGTCACCCCTGCATAGTCTCGCAAGCCTCCCCCCACTTGTACTGGAATGGGGATGGATTGGGCGATCGCTCGAATCACCTCTAAATTCACCGACTGTCCTGACTTTGCGCCATCGAGATCCACCACATGCAAGCGTGTCGCTCCTTGAGCAACCCATTGTTGGGAGATCGCCACCGGGTCTTCATCAAACACCTGACTTTGCTCATAATCTCCCTGATACAAGCGCACACAATTCCCCTGGAGCAAATCAATCGCTGGAATCACATCCATAACCCGTATTCTCCTAACACCTTATAATCCCCTCTATCCTACAGCTCTTTGAATGGCTATGAGGTAAATGATCAGAACCATCAACCGATAGGTTTATTCGGGTCATCTCCCCTATCTTCCCTGGCAATACCCCTCCCTCAAACAAAGCGATCCGTTTGCGCCTCATGTTCAACTCGAAAAACATTCGCATACAAATTCGCAATCACCTGCTTCCCTTCCTGAGTCAACTTCAAATGATTCAACGAAGGCTGAATATAATGAGAAACCACATTCCAGAAAAATGCCGGATAATTATTCCGTAAATCCCCAGGATTTTCATACCCTAACTGTTTATTCGCTCCATTTTCCTCAAACTCATAAAACAGAGCCGGAATCTTCTGTAAATACTGCGGATCGCTCAACTGCCCAATCAAATCCGCCCCTCGAATTAAACCCGGATAATTCATCGTATCCGCATGATCGTCATCCTTGGGAACCGGAAAACGAGTTAGCTCAATATTGCGCTTAATTTCCTCTGCATCAATTAATTTATGACCCCCAAACCGCTCCTCAATAAACCGCTTACCCCGGTCTACATGATAAGGCGTAAGCGCCGCATCCGTTGCCCCTGGCAGCAACTCAACCCTACTGTTTTCAATCCCCGAATCATATAAGCGATCTGAATGCTTATCCTCACGACAAACACCTTTAATATATCCAATATCATGACAGAGCAAAGAAATCATAAAATGGAGCCAATCTTCTGCCGAAACTCCACCCTCACGAATATGTTTTCCACGAAGAATTTCTTGTCCCACCAACGTAACAAAAATCGTATGTTCCACATTATGATAAAGGGCATCACTATTGGCAATATTCTCTAGGGCCATACTCCCAGCCCAAACGATAATATCCGCATAATCCGGTTTATAGCCACCATACGTTCGGCGATAACCATCCCGGAGCTTCACCAAAAATTCATTAATGACAACAGAAGTCAAATTTAACATTAGAGTCTTTGAGGAGGTGCCTTCATCTGGTGTTGAATCTTCTTAATTATAAATTATAAAGGATAACTTCAAATACCGGTGAGAGCGTTTTCAACTCCATCAACTCCCCGCCCCCTCATCTTGTCCTCTTAGCGATCGGGACACGATTAGCCTTTTGAGTCTAGAATTGATCGCCTTTTTTAATCCTCAATTTTCCCAATCTTTACCCCAAAGTTTACACCAACTTCCCCCTGACAACTCTCCTTAGAGTTGATTGGCTCTCCAGCTTCTGGGGCAACCATTTCTATAGTTCACCTTAAGCTTAGAGCCATTGCGTAACCCCATTCCTTAACATGATCAACAAGCCCATCTCAATCCGTTAAGACCCTTGCGGTCAACCCTGTCCATTGCTCTAGGAGGAACCTAATCCATGGCTGATGCCCATGTCGAAGTTGCCCAAGAACATGCCCTTGACCGGGATTGTACCACCCTATCTCGTCATGTTCTCCAACAACTGCAAAGCTTTTCCCCAGATGCTCAAGACCTCAGTGCGATTATGAATCGCATTGCCCTAGCCGGAAAACTCATTTCCCGTCGCCTGTCCAGGGCTGGACTGATGGAGAACGTTTTAGGCTTTACTGGCGAGACCAACATCCAAGGTGAATCGGTCAAAAAAATGGATGTTTACGCCAATGACGTATTCATCAGTGTGTTTAAACAAAGTGGCCTCGTCTGTCGCCTCGCCTCCGAGGAAATGGAAGAGCCATACTACATCCCCGAAAACTGTCCCATCGGTCGCCAAACCCTGATTTATGACCCCATCGATGGCTCATCGAATGTCGATACTAACCTCAACGTTGGCTCTATCTTCTCCATCCGCAAACAAGAAGGCATGGATTTGGATTTGAGCGCCTCCGACCTGCTCCAAAATGGACACAAACAAATTGCGGCTGGCTATATCCTCTATGGCCCTAGTACTATGCTGGTCTATTCTGTGGGCAACGGAGTCCATTGCTTCAACCTAGACCCCAGCTTAGGAGAATTCATCCTCAGCCGAGAAAATATCCAAATCCCCAGCCACGGAGCTATCTACAGCGTCAATGAAGGGAATTTTTGGCAATGGGACGAATCCATCCGCGAGTATGTGCGTTATGTTCATCGCCACGAAGGATACACCGCCCGCTATGGTGGAGCCTTAGTAGGTGATTTTCACCGCATTTTATTCCAGGGAGGAGTCTTTTTGTATCCTGGCACGCTGAAAAAACCAGAGGGTAAACTACGATTACTGTATGAATCAGCGCCCTTAGGTTTTCTCGCCGAACAAGCAGGAGGCCGGGCAAGTACAGGTACTCAAGATATCTTGGAAGTGATCCCCAAAGAGTTACACGCCAGAACGCCTCTGATTATTGGCTCTCCAGAAAATGTGGCTTTGGCCGAATCTTTCCTGAAGAATGCCTCAGAGAGCAAATAACCCTACACCAACCTTTTGTAGATCTAGACTTACACCCAACTATTGTTAGTTAATTCTCTATGGTTACACTCACAGAAAATCCTCTGCGCGTTGGACTGCAACAAGACCGCATTCCTGAACCCCAGATTTTAATTATTTTTGGTGCATCTGGAGACCTCACCCAACGCAAATTAGTCCCGGCGCTCTACCAAATGAAATTGGAGAGACGACTGCCCCCAGAATTAACCATTGTGGGGGTTGCTCGTCGTCAATGGAGCCATGACTTTTTTCGAGAACATATGCGCGAAGGCGTGGAAGAATTTGGGGGGGGACTTCAGTCTGAGCAATTGTGGAAAGAGTTTGCTGAAGGTCTATTTTACTGCCCTGGTGATATTGACAATCCGGAAAGTTATCAAAAACTCAAAAGCTTTCTAGCGGAATTAGATACGAAACGAGGAACTCGTGGTAACCGGGTCTTTTATCTGTCTGTTGCCCCTCGGTTCTTTGGAGAAGCAACCCAACAATTGGGCAATGCCGGGATGTTAGACGATCCCACTAAGCAACGGTTGGTGATTGAAAAACCGTTTGGCCGAGATTTGGGTAGCGCTCGGACTCTGAATCGGGTGGTGACTCAAGTCTGTGATGAAAAGCAGGTGTACCGCATTGACCATTATTTGGGTAAGGAAACGGTGCAAAATCTGTTGGTGTTTCGGTTTGCTAATGCTATTTTTGAACCCCTGTGGAATCGCCAGTTTATCGACCATGTGCAAATTACAGTGGCGGAAATGGTGGGTTTGGAAGGACGGGCGGGTTATTATGAAACGTCTGGGGCGCTCCGGGATATGGTGCAGAACCATTTGATGCAGTTGTTTTCGTTGACGGCGATGGAACCGCCGAATTCTTTGGATGCGGATAGTATTCGTAATGAGAAGGTAAAGGTGGTGCAGGCGACCCATTTGGCGGATTTGAGCAATTTGGATCGATGTGCGGTTCGGGGTCAATATACGTCGGGTTGGAGTAAGGGTAAGCAAGTTCCGGGATACCGGGATGAGGAGGGTGCGAGTCCGGAGTCGGTTACGCCGACGTATGCGGCGCTGAAGTTGAATATTGATAATTGGCGCTGGAAGGGGGTTCCGTTTTATTTGCGGACGGGGAAACGGATGCCGAAAAAGGTGTCGGAGATTGCGATTCAGTTTAAGGAAGTGCCGTATTTGATGTTCCAGTCAGCGGCGAAACAGGCGAACCCGAATGTGCTGGCGATGCGAATTCAGCCGAATGAGGGGATTTCGATGCGGTTTGAGGTGAAAACGCCGGGGAGTTCTTTGCGGACGCGATCGGTTGATATGGATTTTCGCTACGATCGCGCCTTCGGTCAAGCGAATACGGATGCCTATAGCCGGTTGTTGATTGATTGTATGTTAGGGGACCAAACTCTGTTTACCCGTGGGGATGAGGTGGAAGCCTCTTGGCAAGTATTAACCCCAGTGTTGGATGTTTGGGATGCTCCCGCTCCTCCGGAAGTGATTCCTCTCTATGAGGCGGGAACCTGGGAACCGGTTGAGGCAGAGTGGTTACTGAATCGAGATGGTCGCCGCTGGCGCAGACTTTAATTAAGTAGTGGAGGTGGAAGGTCGCTACAGCGACCTTTATAGACGATATTTTTCTGAAAACATCAACTGAAAGAGGGCGATAAAACTCCATTGCCCTCCGCGATCTCATAACCCTAACATCAGGTTAGAGGTTTACTTGCCCAAAAAGTAGCTGAGTTTTTTAGCCCTCTTAAATGTTCCAAGCTAAACCTAGCTTTAGATTCTAGCCTGTTGTCACCTCCTGAGCGTTCTCACTTGCATAGAAATTTGTAATATAATTATGCTAGGTTTAATTTTATAGCGCTTGTCAAAGGTATGTTTACCTCTCTGGTCGCTGGAGCTTAGTCTAGATAAGGGGATTATCGAAAAAACAAGTAACTATGCCGTTGTACAGCGCTATCTTACAAAAAGATACTAGGAAAAAAGATGACAAATCTATTCAAAAAAAACGTTTTCCGTCTGCAATATAAGTTGATTGCTTTTTTAAAGATCTTAGTGAAACCTCTAGTTATTTGGAATTTTACAAGAACAATATTAAACGGGTTCTATCTTCAATTAAATACACAGCAAACATCTTGTTTTTATCAATGGTTTTCCAAGATTTACCGAGATACTCATTTTAGGGTGAATGAAGGAATATGGAAAGTCAATTTTGGTGAACAAACAATATTCATGCCCTTAACTTCTGATTCGCTCTGGCTAGATTGGGATCAAGCTATTTCCATAGTGGGTCACGATATAGATGTCAAACAAACCTATGAGGCAATCTTGACTTCTGAGCTTAGTAAACCAGACTTGTTTGTTGATATTGGAGCTAACTATGGAACCCATTCTTTGTTGTTCTTAATTAAGGGTATAAAAACTATTACATTTGAACCCAATCATTTATGTTATTTTTATTACAAAAATTTATGTAAGTATAATGATGTCACGCCAACTTTAGAAAAGGTTGCTCTGGGAGAAGAGAATGGTTATGTAGATCTAGCATATCCCAAAAAAGATACTTGGAATGGTTCTATCAATATTGATATTATACAGGGTTTAGTTAATGAGTCTCCTGACTCTAAAGACATCATTGTTGAGAAAGTTATTCAAAAAAGGCTTGATGACTACCTTTCACGAATCATAGGAAACAAAGTTTTAATTAAAATTGATACTGAAGGATATGAACTTTCTGTATTGAAAGGATCAACAAAAACACTGCAAGAAGTTAAGCCAATGATTATCTTTGAATGTATACATACGTCTAATTCAAGATCGAAACTCTCTGATTTTTTCTCATATCAAAATTATCTGATTTACAAATCACCTTGGAATCCAGTAGAGCCAGGAGAACCCTTGACATCTGATAAGTTTTCGCAAGATTTATCAACTAACTTTATTGCTGTTTCAAGAGAACAAAGCCTTTTGTTGGCGAAAGCATCGGGGAACGACCTGCTTTAAGGGGAAAATCGTTTATTAATTCTTATTACTCATTACCTGTCATGACTACTACTCCAATTGTTACTTTACAAAAGCCGAAGGATATTTCTCTGGGTGAGATTGAGGCGGAACTGAATAAGATTTGGTTGAGCCAAAATACAGGCAAGGCTAGCCCAGTGGCCACGCGAGCGGCGACGTTTAGTATGGCGATCTATGAGCCGGAAGAATTTCAACAGTTGTTGGCTGGTTTGGGCTTCTATAGTGGCTGCATTGATGGTATTAATGGTCCGATGATGAAGGAGGCGGTTCGTGAGGCTCAGATGAGTTATGGTCTGAGGATTACGGGACGCATTGATGGCCAGACGCTGCACGGTTTGCGGGAGAATTATGAGAAGATCTCGCCCTCCCAGGTTGCTGATATTAGTAATGTGGATTTGAGGGGATCGAGTGTCAGTGAGGCGATCGCTTCCCAAAATCCCTGTAGAGTGATTACCCTTTGTCCTGTTTTAGGCGAAGATCGAGGGGTAAGTGCCCAAGTTTCTGCCTATTGTCCCATTCAAAAAAGCAGTAGCAACAGCACCCTCATCTGTTGTGAATACATTACTCTGCGAGGGACAAAGGAAGCCCTAGAGCGAGTCAAAGACCTGATTTCTTCCCTATTAATCCCCGATTTACCCAAATTTGTTTGGTGGAAAGCAACCCCCAATCGCGAACAATTGTTGTTTCAACATTTAGCTCAACAAGCCAATTGTATTGTCGTCGATTCCTGCTATTTTAGTGACCCGGATTCCGAACTTCTGAAAATTCACGATCTCATTGAGTCAGAAACCTATATTGCCGATCTTAATTGGCATCGCTTGTATCCTTGGCAAGAATTAACTGCCGCCACCTTCGATCCCCCAGAACGTCGAGATTCCCTAGGCGATATCGATCGGGTCACGATTGACTATGAAAAAGGCAATGATTCTCAAGCCTTTATGTTTTTGGGATGGCTAGCCAGTCGTCTCGGTTGGCAACCGGTTGGTTATCACGATGAAGGAGGAGATTATGATATTAAACGGATTGAATTTTCTGGCCCTGAAAATAAAACAATTCAGGCTGAATTAGCTGGTATTCCGACTGCTGACTGGGGCGAAATTCCAGGGGACTTAGTCGGGGTTTTACTGAATTCGAGCAATCCCGAGGCTAATTGTTGCACGATTTTATGTTCGGAAACCATCGGATGTATGCGGATGGAAGCGGGAGGAAGTGCCAGTAATAGTCGCACTGAACAGGTGACTGCGGTTTCCGATCAAAAGGCGGAAGAAATGATGAGTCAACAGCTACAACGCTGGGGACGAGATGTTTTATACGAGGAAAGTTTGGCCGTAACTGCCCAGATTCTGAAGTTGCGATAAGGTATAGCGCTGCGCGCTAGGGAATAGGGAATGGGGAATAGGTTATGGTAGCTAGGTTTCAGTATTGAGCCGGAGTCCTAACCGACTCTTTCTCTGCTATAGAAGTTGAAAAACATGGCTTAATTCTCCTCCCTACCCTACCCTACCCACTACAATCATCTTTTCAGTGATTAATTAGACCATTTATGAAGCCAGTTCAGCAAAACTTTTGGTAGAGGTTGCCTAGTGCGCTGGTGAGCATCGATACAGACATGGCGAGTGGTGGCTTTGGCGACAGCGCGATCGGCCAATCTTATCTTGTAATTAATTTCATATTCATCTGGTGGACAAAACACCGGAGTCAGTTCAATATCTAAACAATCTCCACAAGTTAGAGGTCGATAAAAATCGGCTTCGCTATGAATAATGGGAAAAGCTATTTTCGGCTGACAAAAGAACTCCTTTAAGTCAATTCCCGCCGTAGCTAAAGAGGCTTCATAGGCTTCATGACAAAACTGAAACAGATTGGCAAAATAGACCACACCCGCAGCATCTGTTTCTGCAAAGCGAACGGTTCGAGTATAGTAAAATGGCATCATTTTTTTCCTTTAATCCGACTTCATCAGAGACTGCAAAAGCTTCTCAAAAACTTCTACGGCAAGCCTTTCTGGATTATCGCGAATGAAAATCTTATAATTCGGATTAGAGTTAATTTCTATTAACCATAACTTTCCAGACTTGTCCACCGCAATATCAAATCCTCCATAGTCAATCGGTAATCGCTCAAAGATAGGTTGAATAAACTCTTCTAGTTTGCTTATCGTATCTTCATCCGTCACGTGAATGGCTTGCGCGCCATCCCAATGGAGAGGACTTAAATTCCCTGTAAAGGTTGCATTTTGGATGTTTTTTTCGTAGAGCAAAACCAAAGATTTATTCAGAAAAATAGCCCGATATTCCCTCTCAATTTCAATCACCTCTTGGGCTAAGGCCATATAGTCATAATCTTTGTCATGCAGATTAAAAATAGTCTGTAAGGACTCTTCAATCTGAGCTGTTTTATCACAGAGAAATACATTTTCTCCCCCCGATCCAGTATTTTTCTTGACAATTACCGGTAAGCTAAACGTCTCTTCAATTGCCGCAACTATTTCTGGAATACTCTTATGGATAGCATAGTTTTCGTAAGTAGAAACATAGGGATCGACATAGGCAACAGTTTTCGGCATTAATACCCGATCTTTGAGCAAATGATAAGTATAGTCTTTATCTTTTACCACTTTTAGGATAGCCCCAGTTAAAATCGGAGTAAATCCATTAACAAACAAATAGGGCTTATCGAGATTAACTTGGATTACATTTTCGTTAGGATGAACGATCTCATAATCCAGGTTTAAGGAGTTACAAGCTTCCAATAAAAGACGAATATTGGTAAACATTAGGAGTGTTTAAAGAGTGAATTTGAAGCGGTAGAGAACAATCTGGATAATCTGAGACGGTCTAGATCTCCCTTCATCTCTGAATACCGCAATTGATGATAGCACAAGGTATAGATTTTGCCAAGATATAGCTAAGAAACAGGCGATCGCGAACTGCACACTACTTCAAGAGAACACATCAAAACTCACCTGACTTATTGCAAATAATTCACACTCTAATTTAGTTCTGATTTCCCTGAGCCACACAAGTAATGTTATAATGTCCTCTTTGATTTGCCGTAGATTCAGCCTTGTTCCAACTCATGACCCAAACTTCAGATTTTCTCAGTGTTCTCAACCCTTCGCAACGAAAGGCGGTGGAGCATCTGTGCGGCCCGATGTTGGTGGTTGCAGGTGCAGGTTCCGGAAAGACTCGTGCCCTTACCTATCGGATTGCTAATCTGATTCTACAGCATCGGGTGAATCCAGAACAGATTCTGGCGGTCACGTTTACGAATAAGGCGGCTCGGGAAATGAAGGAGCGCATTGAGAGCTTGTTTGCCCAGCAGTTAGCTCCGAGTTCTACGGGTCGAGATTGGGATGATTTGGGGGATGCCGAACAGGTTCGGTTGCGATCGCGCATCTATCAAGATTATATTAAGCCCCTATGGGTGGGGACATTTCACGCGTCCTGCGCTCGAATTTTACGCTACGACATCGATAAATATCAGGATGAAGCAGGCAGAAAATGGGATAAACAGTTTTCTATCTTTGATGAATCGGATGTACAAGGACTGGTAAAAGAAATTGTCACCAAAGACTTAAATCTAGATGACAAAAAGTTTAATCATAAGTCCGTTCGTTACGCCATTAGCAATGCCAAAAATCAGGGATTATCGCCCCAAGATTTTCAGCGAGAACAACCGAATTATCGGGGACGGGTAATTTCCGAAGTTTATGAACTCTATCAAAAGCGGTTAGCCGAAAATAATGCCCTCGATTTTGATGACTTGATTTTAGTCCCTGTGAATTTACTGCGCAAAAACGAGCAAGTATTAGCCTATTGGCATAACCGCTTTCATCATATTTTAGTCGATGAATATCAAGATACGAACCGCACCCAATATGATTTAATTCGTTTGTTAGCCACGGGAGGAGTCCAGAGCCGTGATTACAAAGATTGGCAAAATCGCTCTATTTTCGTCGTTGGAGATGCCGATCAATCGATTTATAGCTTCCGCATGGCAGATTTTACCATTTTGATGGATTTTCAACAAGATTTTGGCGATGGTTTATCAGACCAAAAAAGCGAGACCATGATTAAATTAGAAGAAAACTATCGCTCGCGAGAAAATATTTTACAAGCGGCGAATGAGTTGATTCAAAACAATAAGGAGCGAATTGATAAAGTATTACGCCCCACTCGTGATTCTGGAGTGCCAATCACTTGTTACCAAGCCGATAATGAAATCGACGAGGCAGAATTTGTGATCCGTCAG